>DATEMT010000131.1:0-10595 GCA_035275445.1 Methyloceanibacter sp.
CCGAGGTCGAGGGGCGGCTCCTCAAGCTCAAGGGCGAGCGCGAGCGGCTCGGCGGCGTCAACCTCATGGCCGAAGAAGAAGAGACGCTTCTTGCCGCGCAGGTCGAAGAGATGGAGCGCGAGAAGGCCGACGTCGAGGCGGCCATCGTCAGGCTCCGGCAAGGCATCGCCAATTTGAACCGCGAGGGCCGCAAGCGGCTGCTCGAAGCCTTCGACGCGGTCAACGCTCATTTCGGACGGCTGTTCAAGACGCTGTTCGGCGGCGGCGCGGCCGAGCTCAAGCTGGTCGATTCCGACGACCCGCTCGAATCGGGGCTGGAAATCTTCGCCTGCCCGCCAGGCAAGCGGCTTCAAGCGCTGACGCTGCTTTCGGGCGGCGAGAAGGCTCTGACGGCGCTCGCGCTCATCTTCGCCGTGTTCCTCACCAATCCTTCGCCGATCTGCGTGCTCGACGAGGTCGATGCGCCGCTCGACGACGCCAATGTCGAGCGCTTCTGCCGGCTGATGGAGGAGATGGCGAAGGAGACCAACACGCGCTTCCTCATCATCACCCACCACCCGCTCACCATGTCGCGCATGAGCCGGCTGTTCGGGGTAACGATGGCCGAGCGCGGCGTCAGCCAGCTCGTCTCGGTCGATCTCGAAACGGCGGAGCGCTTGCGCGACGCAAGCTAGGCGGAACCGCCGATTCTTGCGGGTTTCCGCCGCTCCCGGACTTCCTTGACAGGTAAAAATCCCCAACTAAAGTGCCGGCCAAGCTCGGGATGAGCCCATCCTAACCTTCCCGGAACAGCCAATGGCCGGAGCCAACAATCAGTCCGGCCGCAGAGACGGCGGTCGCGACGGCGGAGACATTCGACGGCGGCTCGACGCCCTTGGCGACAAGCTCGACGTGGCCCAAAGCCGTCGCCAACAGGCGGCGCCGGACGCGCGGCCAAGCCAGGGAGGCGCGCTCGGCCAGGCGCTCCGGCTCGGTGTCGAGCTGGTCGCGGGCGTCGCGGTCGGGGGGGTCATAGGGTGGGGGCTCGACCGGCTGTTCGGAACGGCACCGCTTTTCATGGTGCTGTTCCTCGGATTGGGGGCTACGGCCGGGATCCTGAATGTGGTGCGGACCGCCAAGCGCATGCAGGCGGAGGCGCCGTCGGGCAAAGGCTTGCCGAGCGTGAATGACGACGATGACGACTAGGGGCCTATGGCAGTGATCGAAGCAGCATTGGCCGCAGAGGAAGCAGGCGCCGGGCACGGCGGCACGGCCGGCGGCATGCCCAACCCGATGCACCAGTTCGAGATCAAGCGGCTCCTCCCGCTCGAGCTGTTCGGCTTCGACGCGTCCTTCACCAATTCGGCCCTGTTCATGGTGATCGCCGCCACTCTCATCACGCTCTTTACCGTCTACGCCATGCGCCGCCGCGCGCTGGTGCCGAGCCGGCTTCAGTCGGTGGCGGAGATCTCCTACGAATTCGTGGCCAACATGGTGCGCGACAATGTCGGCACCGCGGGAATGAAATATTTCCCCTTCGTCTTCACCCTGTTCATGTTCGTGCTCGCGCTGAACATGCTCGGCATGCTGCCCTATTCCTTCACCGTGACGAGCCACATCATCGTCACCTTCGCGCTCGCCGCTTTCATCTTTCTCGGCGTGACGCTGCTCGGCTTCATCAAGCACGGGGCGAAGTTCCTCAAATTCTTCGTGCCCGAGGGCGTGCCGGTGTTGATGCTGCCGCTGCTCGTGGTCATCGAGGTGATCTCCTATCTCACCCGGCCGATCTCGCTCTCGGTGCGGCTGTTCGCCAACATGATGGCGGGACACACCATGCTGAAAGTGTTCGGCGCCTTCGTCGTCGCGCTCGGCTTCATCGGCGGCTGGGCGCCGCTCGCCTTCATGGTGGCATTCACGGGGCTGGAAGTGCTGGTCGCGTTCCTCCAGGCCTATGTGTTCGCCATTCTGACCTGCATCTATCTCAACGACGCAATTCACATGCATCACTAGGTTCCAACCAACATCGCTTCAAAGGAGAGAAGACATGGATCCAGCGGCAGCAAAATTGATCGGAGCGGGCCTTGCCTCGATCGCGCTCGTCGGCGCGGGCATCGGCATCGGCACGATCTTCGGCAACTACCTGCAAGGGGCGCTGCGCAACCCGTCGGCGGCGCCGACGCAGTTCGCCAACCTCCTGCTCGGCTTTGCGCTCGCCGAGGCCACCGGCCTGTTCGGCCTCGTGGTCGCGCTCATCATCCTGTTCGTGTTCTAGTCTTGGGGCGCGCCTCCGCGCTCGGCGCGGAGGCGGCGAGGCCACCATGCCGCAACTCAACCCTCTCGACTGGGGACCGCAGCTCGTATGGCTGCTGCTGACCTTCGGCATCCTCTATCTGCTGATGGTCTATGTGGCGCTGCCGCGCATCGGCTCGGTGATCGAAGCGCGCGCCGCCCGCATTGCGTCCGACCTCGCCGCGGCCGAGAAGCTAAGGCGCGAGACCGAGGAGGCGATCGCCGCCTACGAGCAGGCGCTGGCCGAGGCGAAGCAAAAAGCCCACGCTATCGTCGAAGAAGGACGCGTGAAGCTGAAGGCCGAGACTGCGGCCGAGCGCGCCCGGCTTGAAAAGGACCTCGCCAAAAAGGGCGCCGAGGCCGAGGCGCGCATCGACAAGGCCAAGGCTTCGGCGATGAAGGACGTGAGCGCGGTCGCGGCCGACGTCGCCGCCGACATCGTCCGTCGGCTCATCGGCGTGGCGCCGGCCAAGGCCGAGCTCGACAAGGCGGTCGGCGCGGCGCGGAAGGAGTGATGATGGAATTCCTGCTCCAACCCGAATTCTGGGTCGCGGTCTCGTTCTTCCTCTTCGTCGGGGTCGTGCTCTATCTCGGCGTGCACAAAAAGATCGCCGCCGCGCTCGACGCGAGAGCCGCCGCCATCGCCAAGGAGCTCGACGAGGCCAAGCGCTTGCGCCAAGAGGCCGAGAAGGTGCTCGCCGATTACCGGGCGAAACAGGGCGATGTCGCCAAGGAGACGCAAGCGATCATCAGCCTCGCCGGCAGAGAGGCCGAAATCCTCACCGCCGAGACGCGACGTTCGATGAAGGATAGCTTCGAGCGGCGCATGAAGCTTGCCGAGGACAAGATCGCCCGCGCCGAGACCGAAGCCTTGCGCGAGGTGCGCGAAGCCGCAACCGACGCCGCGATCGCCGCGGCGCGGACCGTGATCGCCGAGAAGCTTACGCCGGATGCGGCCGACAAGTTTGTCAGCCAAGGCATCGACGCCCTCAAGGGCCAACTGAACTGATCTCCAAGCTTGGCGTCGCTTCTGCCGCGACAGCCGCCGCTCGATAAATGCAACAAAATGGTTGCGCTTTGCCGCGCACTGCGGTACAGGTATACGCAACTAGGAGGTTGCGTAATGAGCAATGTCATCGAGAAGCACGTAATGCTGGACGCCCCGGTGTCGCGCGTATGGCGAGCCCTGACCGACCACAACGAGTTCGGGAGTTGGTTCAGGGTGAAGATCGATGGACCGTTCGTGCCCGGTCAGGTCTCACGCGGGCACATCACTTACCCGGGCTACGAGCATCTGAAATGGGAAGCGACGGTCGAAACGATGGAACCCGAGCGGCTGTTTTCTTTCACGTGGCACCCTTACGCCATCGACCCCGACACCGACTACTCGAGCGAGCCGACGACGCTGGTCGAGTTCAGGCTCGAAGCGAAAGACGGCGGCACGCTTCTCACCGTCACCGAAACCGGGTTCGACGCCATCCCCAAGGAGCGCCGGTTCGAGGCCTATCGCAGCAATGACGGAGGCTGGACCGAGCAAATGGACAATATCCGCCGCCATGTCGAACGTGCGACCTAGGCCCCGCGACGACAGCGCTTCGCGGGCGCTGCTGTTCGCGGCTCTCGGCGATGAGACAAGGCTCGCGCTGATCGGCGAACTGTCGAAGGGCGCCGCGCGCTCGATCTCCGATCTGACCGAGGGATCGTCGCTGACCAGGCAGGCGATCACCAAGCATCTGCGCGTGCTGGAAGGCGCGGGCCTGGTGCAGGGCAAGCGGGTCGGGCGCGAAAGCCTGTTCGAGTTCAGGCCGGCCCCGCTCGAACAGGCGCGGACCTATCTCGGGCGCGTGTCCGATCAGTGGGGACAGGCTCTGGCGCGGCTGAAATCCTTCGTGGAACGCGAAGGCTGAGGCTCAGCCGCTGGCGGAAGGCCGCGCTACGTCGAGATCGCACCAGGCGGGACCGGTCTTGAGCACGGCCGCGAGCTGGTCGAGCGAATGCAGCGCATCGTGGAGCGCGAGCGAGACCTCGTCGCCCTCCTGCCCCGGCGCTTCCTCGATGAAGGCATAGTCCTGCACAATCTCGAGCGCCCGCTCCATCGCGGCGACCGCCGCCTCGTTCTTGTCGATCTGGAGCCGGGTCGAGGATTCGTGCCAGTCGAGCACGCGCGCCAGCATGTTGTCGCCCTTGGCTTTGCGCTGAATCCGCTTGCGCAAACGGCCTGCGCGCTCGATGGCGCGCCTCTGGCCTGCGATCGTCGCCCGGCGCTCGGCCATGTCCGTGCGGATCGCCGTCTCGATCATTGCGCCGATATCCATGCCGGTCATGTCCTGTTCGGCATGGATGATGAGCCCGAGCTTCTGGGCAATGATCTCGACTGCGCCGGCATCGAAATTGTCGGGACGCGGCGGCTCGACCTCGCCGGTCTGGTCGTAACGCTCCCGGCAGTTCGGGTTGGAGAGCACGGCGTAGGCGGTGGCAAGCTCGCCGAAGGCGCCGACGGTGCCGCCGCTGTCGGGGTGGGAGGACTTGGCCTTGCGGCGATAAGCCCGATGGATTTCGTCACGAGCGGCATCGCGCCCGATCCCAAGAATTCGATAAAGGTCCCTCACCCGCCGCTCCCCCCTACGCACAGCAACGCTGCATAAACGCCGATCATGCGGATTCGTAGCAAGCCCGCTCGATCAAATTTTGGCACGAGCGTGGAAACTTGAGGAGCACCCCCTGCTCGCGCGCCCCCGGCAATGTCCGCCGCCTCTTATACCAGAATCTTAGCCCGCACCCGCAACGTTCCGGTCGAAGGCGACGAAAATCTTGTAGTCCTGGGGCCTTGTCCCGACCGCGACGGGAAAGGAGATCTCCTTGACCATGGAGAAATAGCCGGCCGGCTGCCCGGGGGCGACGGCGGTCGTGACCTTCATCTTGTCGCTTGCCAGCGTGTTGTGCTCGACGCCGGCGACGCGGACGGTCACGCCGAGCGTGACGGTGCCGGGACCGCCCTTCGGACCGAGCAGCACCCGACCGGCGAAGCCATACTTGACGACCACCCGGTCGGCGAAGAGCTGGCACTCGCGCGCCATCTTGGTGATCTCGCCGCGATGAACCACGGCGTTGGTGTCGCCCACCTTGTCGGGCTGATAGACGGTGAGAAGCCGGTCGCGCGGCCAGGCGACGACTTGCGGGCAATTGGCGCTGTAGCCGGAGGGCAGATTGGAGACGTCCACCTTGGCCGTCTCGAGCATGCTGGTCTCGGGCGGCGCGCTGGCCTCGCTCGAGCCGAAGGGGTTGGAAAAGCGCGGCACCGAGCAGCCGGAGACGAATGCCGGCAGCGCGACAAGCCCGGTAAGGGCGCAGCCTGTCAGCCACGATCGCGCGTCGGTACGCCTCACCTGATCCCGTCCCTCGCTTGACATGCCAGGCTCGCCCGCCTGATATGCCGCTCGATCTGGCAAGTGTGTTGATAAATCGCGGGTTGCCGGTCTTTGACTTTCGCGCGCAAACTAGACCCGGCTGGCAAGCGCGACAAGGCCAGACTGTGCCCGTCCCAAGTCACACTGACGCATCTTCCGAGACGACGATGACCGGTTCCAACAAGGCCAACGGGCGGAGCGCCGACAGTCCTTCGCTGACGATATACTTGGCCGCGCCCCGCGGCTTTTGCGCCGGCGTCGACCGCGCCATCCAGATCGTGGAGCTTGCGCTCGCCAAATACGGCGCGCCCGTCTATGTGCGCCATGAAATCGTCCATAACCGCTATGTGGTGGAAAGCCTCAAAGCCAAGGGCGCGATCTTCGTCGAAGAATTGGACGAAATCCCGGATACCGGCGCCCCAATTGTGTTCTCGGCCCATGGCGTGCCGAAGGCCGTGCCGGCGGCGGCGCGGGCCCGGAACCTGTTCTTTCTCGATGCCACCTGCCCGCTCGTCTCCAAAGTCCATGTCGAGGCGGAGAGCCAGTTCGGCGAGGGCCGCGAAATCCTGTTGATCGGCCATGCCGGCCATCCCGAGGTGGTGGGCACCACCGGCCAGTTGCCGGACGGCGCCGTGACCCTGATCGAGACGGTGGCCGATGCGCAGGCCTTCGCTCCGCGCGACCCCGACCGGCTTGCCGCCATCACCCAGACCACGCTCTCGGTGGACGACACCAAGGAAATCCTCGCCACGCTCAAGGCGCGCTTTCCGCGCCTGGTGACGCCGCCCAAGGACGACATCTGTTACGCCACCACCAATCGCCAGGAGGCGGTGAAGCGGATCGCGCCCGCCTGCGAGCGCATGATCGTGGTGGGCTCGCCCAACAGTTCGAACTCGCTGCGTTTGGTGGAAGTGGCCGAGCGCGCCGGCTGTCCCGCGGCCGTCTTGGTGCAGCGCGCGGCCGAGATCGACTGGGACCTGTTCAAGGGAATCTCCCGGCTCGGGGTGACGGCGGGGGCGTCGGCGCCCGAGGTGCTGGTCGATGAGATCATCGACGCCTTCAAGGCGCGCTTCGCGGTCACGGTCGAAAGCGTTACCACCGCGGAAGAGAGCATCGCCTTCAAGCTGCCGCGCGAGCTCAGAGAGATGCCGGCAAGCTAGATGGCGGTCTACACCGAAGTTTCCGACGAAGAGCTCGACGCCTTCATTGGAAGCTACGACATCGGCGCGCTGACCTCCTTCAAAGGCATCGCCGAGGGCGTAGAGAACTCCAATTACCTGGTTCACACCGAGAGCGGGCGCTTCATCCTCACGCTTTACGAGAAGCGCGTGAGGCGCGAGGACCTGCCCTATTTCCTCGCGTTGATGCAGCACCTCGCCGCCCGCGGCATCACCTGCCCGCTGCCCGTGCGCGACCGCGAGGGACACACGCTGAAGACGCTCGCCCGACGTCCCGCCGCGCTCATCACGTTCCTCGACGGGCTGTGGGTGCGGAGACCCGCGATCGAGCATTGCGCCGGGCTTGGCGGCGCGCTCGCGCGCTTTCACCTCGCGGGAAGCGATTTCGACATGAGGCGCGGAAACAGCCTGTCGCTTCCCGGCTGGCAGGCCTTGTTCGCCACCATCGGCCGCGCCGCCGACGGTGTGGCGCGCGGGCTCTCCGGCGTCATCGAGAAGGAGCTGCGGCATCTCGAAAGCCAATGGCCCAAAGACTTGCCCGAAGGGGTCATTCACGCCGACCTCTTCCCCGACAATGTCTTCTTTCTTGCCGACAAGGTCTCGGGGCTGATCGATTTCTATTTCGCCTGCAACGACATGCTCGCCTACGACGTCGCCGTTTGCCTCAATGCCTGGTGCTTCGAGAGCGACGGCAGCTTCAACGTCACCAAGGCGCGCGCGCTGCTCGAAGCCTATGAGCGGGTGCGGAGGCTGACCCCCGCCGAGCTCGATCGCCTGCCGACGCTCGCCCGCGGCGCGGCGCTCCGCTTCCTCCTGACCCGGACCTACGACCTTATCAACACCGATGCGAGCGCGCTGGTGAAGACGAAAGATCCCAACGAATATCTGCGCAAGCTCCGCTTCCATCAGCGGGTGAAATCGACGCGCGAATACGGGCTCAAGGAGGCTTGAGCATGACGGCGCGGCCAAAGGTCACGATCCATACCGACGGCGCCTGTTCGGGCAATCCGGGGCCTGGCGGCTGGGGCGCCATCCTCGAATCGGGCGCGCATCGCAAGGAGCTCGTCGGCGGCGAGGCGCTCACCACCAACAACCGCATGGAGCTGATGGCGGCGATCGCTGCGCTCGAAGCGCTGAAGGCGGCGTCGGCGGTGGATCTCTACACCGACTCCAACTATCTCCGCGACGGCATCACGAGCTGGATCAAGAGCTGGAAGAAGAACGGCTGGCGCACGGCGGACCGCAAGCCGGTGAAGAACGCCGAACTATGGGAGCGGCTGGACAAGGCGGCCGCGCGCCACGAGGTCCGCTGGCATTGGGTCAAGGGCCATGTCGGCCATGACGCCAATGAGCGCGCCGACGCGCTCGCGCGCGAAGGCATGGCACCGTTCCTCGCCTTCCGTCGCGATCGCTCCGAGTAAGAAGCTCACAGGGCTTCGAGGATTTTCTCCGCGGTGCTTTCGACGGCCGCGCCCGGCGATTCCTCAACGTTCAGCACCTTCACCACGCCATCCTCGACAAGCGCGGCGTAACGTTTCGACCGCGTGCCGAGGCCGATGCCGCTTCCGTCGAAATCCATGCCGATCTTCTTGGTGAACTCGGCATTGCCGTCCGACAGGAACAGGACCTTGCCCTTGCCGCCGGACTTCTCCTCCCAAGCCGAAAGCACGAAGGGATCGTTCACGGCGATGCAAGCCACGGTGTCGACTCCGTGCCGCTTGAACTCGGCGGCCTTCTCGATGAAGCCCGGGAGGTGTTTCAAGTGACAGGTCGGGGTGAAGGCTCCCGGCACCGCAAACATCACCACCTTCTTGCCGCCGAACACCTCGCGCGTCGTCAAGGGTTTGATCCCGTCGGCGCCAAGCACTCTGAACGTCGCCTCAGGCAAGCGCTCTCCCACGGCAATAGTCATCGCTACTCTCCTTGCGGTTTCGCCGGGACCATAGCGGCTCGACGCGCCCGGGCCAAGGCGCTTGCCGGCCGACCCTACTCGGCCTTCCACATGGTGTCGGTCGCGCCTTGATCGGAAACGAGCGTGAGACGCAAGGTTTTGCCCTTGATCGCAGCGGCCTCCTCGGCCGAGTCGAAGGCGACGGCGAAACGCTGCTTACCGTCCCCGGCCGCGCCGAGCGGCTTCGGCACCGGCACGAACGCATCGCCGCCATCGATGAAGAGGTCGATCCCGGTCGCGCCCTGCGGAAAGACCGCATCGACCACAAGCTTCGGCGCATCGCCCTCGAGCGTGGCTTCGACGCCCGCGATCTCCGGCAAGAGGCCCGCAGCGGCAGGCTTCGGCACCTGCGCCAACGCGTTCTCCAACAGCAGCGCTTCGCCCTTCTCGCCGCCGGCGGGAAGGTTGATGCTCAACGTCACTTCGTTCGGGACGCACAAATCCTTGCACAGGCCGTAAGAGAACGCGACCTTGAGTTCGATCGGTTCGCTGTCGCGCTCGGGCGTAAGCTTGACCGGAAACAGCACATCGTCGCCGTAGCCTACCGCGGCGCCGCCGGCATCATCGAAACGGCGCGGCGCCGGATACATCACCTCCGCGCTTTTCAAATTTTTCGATCCCGTCCAGTCGAACTCCGGCGGCATACCCGTGTCGCCCGGGTTGCGCCAATAGGTCTTCCAACCCGGGTCCATGCGAAGTTGAATGCCGGTGAGACGCGCGCGTCCCGCTTGCTCGCCCACCTCTCCCGCAACCAGTCTCACCTTGGAATTGGTGGAGGCCGTCCACGGCGTCGCACTCGCCGCTTGCGCGCGCGTGGCGTCGGCGGCATTGCAAGCGAAAATCGCGGCAACGCCGAGGAGCGAAACAAGTCGGCGCCGTTGCGAGGAGAAAGATTGCATCTCGATTTCCGGTCTGAACGAGCAGGCGGCGAATTTAGCGGCAGGAAGCCGCCGATGCGATGCCCAGTCGAACAAAACGCCTCACGCTTTTGTGAGCGCAATAAGGCAGGAACGCCACGCTTGCCCCACGCCCGCAAACTACTCTTCCCAATCAACGCAACTTCTGTACTCTGGTCGCATGCCAGCGCGTAGCGCACCAAATCGCCCCCGAGGGCCCGGCTATCTCGACGGTCAATTGCTCATCGCCATGCCCGCCATGGGCGATCCGCGCTTTGCCCGTTCGGTGATCTATCTCTGCGCCCATTCCGCCGACGGCGCCATGGGCATCATCATCAATCAACGCGCGCCCAATATCAGCTTCACCGAGCTGCTCGAGCAGCTCAACATCGTACCGACCCAAGACCGCATCAGCCTGCCCGTCGGCCTTCATGCCATGGCCGTGCATCTCGGCGGCCCGGTCGAGACCGGCCGCGGCTTCGTGCTCCACAGCGCCGACTATTTCAAGGCGGAAAGCACCCTCCCGATCGATGAGAGCGTCTGCCTCACCGCCACCATCGACATCTTGCGCGACATCGCCAAGGGGACCGGGCCCGACAAGGCGCTGCTTGCGCTCGGCTATGCCGGGTGGGCGCCGGGCCAGCTCGAAAGCGAGATCCACGCCAATGGCTGGCTCAATTGCCCGGCCGATCCCGAGCTGATCTTCGATCCGGAAGTGGACCGCAAATATTTGCGCGCGCTCGGCAAGCTCGGAATCGATCCGATCCGACTCGTCAACGATTCCGGCCACGCCTAGCCCGGTGACGGCATGGTGCCGGGCCGCGGCAGCGCGCCGAGCGGCGATGCGCCGCCGACCTGGACGTCCAATCCCGACGGCTGCTGTTGGGCGGGCGCG
>DATEMT010000132.1:0-17459 GCA_035275445.1 Methyloceanibacter sp.
CATACTGCGCCCGCCGTGATCGCGCCCTCGGCGCCGCCAAGGGCGAGCCCGACGAAGCGGGTGGTGTGATTGAGGTCCTTGGCAAGCCCGGTGAATTGCTCGACCGCAAGCTCGGCGTGAGGAAAATTGAGCGCAGGCGGCGCCCACACTACGACGCCGTATTGCGCGGCGCGGCAACGCTCGGCAAGGGCATCGATCTCGGCGAGCGTCACGCCAAAATCCTTGGGCGGCGTGACGCGAAAGCCGCGCAGGCGCGCCCTGAGCAGCGCCACGGCGTGGTGCGCCTCTTCGTCCTTGCAGCCGAGCGTGACGACCTCGCCGATGCGCGAGCCCTTGGCGCCGGACCGGTCGAGCCCCTTGCCGATGAACACGACCGTGCGCTTCGGCGCGGTGACATCGAACATCGAATCGGGCGGCGACACGATGCGCTCGAAGAAGCGGGGATGCAGACGGTGAATGTCGCTGCCGGCGATGATGATGAGATCGGCGCGGTTACGGGTCTCGGTGAGCGTCGTCGTCACCCAGCCCGCGGTCTGGAGAATCTTGAAGTTGCGGTATTGCGCTTCGCTCAAGGCGTGATCGACGATGCCGCCTGTCCGCTCGGCAAGCGCCATCACGGCGCGCATCCCGCCGACATCGGTGGCGAGCCCGCCGAAAAGCGGGAGCTTGGCCTTGGCGATCAGCTTCGCCGCTCGGCCGATCGCGGTGGAAAGATCGACATCCTTGCCGTTGATGGAGGGGGAGGCCGGGGGAAGCTCGCGCTCGAAGCCCGCGACCGACTGGCTGCAGCCGTTCTTGACCACCTTGAGGCCGGCGCCGGTCCGCTCGACGTCGAGATCGTCGGCAAGCGTGCCGCAGAACGGATTGACCACGTTCTCGAACAGGCGCGCGCCGGAGCGCTCGTCTTTGGCCTCACGCGGACTGGAACGCGCCATGCGGAACTCTCCCCTGCGAACGGCGGGGCAAGAAAGCATGGGATGGGCGGCAAGACAACTCGCGAGCACGAGGAATGGCACGATTTTTCGCCTTCTGCCCGCCGTGGCGGGGAGGTGGGCAGATCGCCGCGGATTGCCTCAGCCCGCGACGTGGGCCATACACCCCTGCCATGGCATCGCGTACGGCAAACCCGGTCGCCCGGCTCCGCATCATCCACGGCGGCGATATCGCCTTGGGCCCGGGCAAGGCCGATCTGATGGAAGGCATCCGCGACACCGGCTCCATCGCCGCGGCGGGGCGGCGCATGGGCATGAGCTACAAGCAGGCCTGGCTCCTGGTCGAGACCATGAACGCCTGCTTCGCCAAGCCGCTGGTTGCCGCCGTCAAGGGCGGCGAACACGGCGGGGGCGCCCGTCTCACCCCGCTCGGCGAGGACGTGCTCCGCCGCTTCCGGCGCATGCAGGCTTCGTCGTCGCGCGCGATCGCGAGAGACCTCGCTGCCTTGAAGCGCGTGATGCGGAAGGCGCCGCGCTAGGCCGCTTGCCTCACAGCTTCACCATGACATGGCGCACGACGGTGTAGTCCTCGAGCGCGTACATCGACAAATCCTTGCCGTAGCCGGAGAATTTGACGCCGCCATGCGGCATCTCGCTCACCAGCATAAAATGGGTGTTGACCCAGGTGCAGCCGTATTGGAGCCGCGCCGCCGTTGCCATCCCCTTGCCGATGTCTGAGGTCCACACCGACGAGGCGAGCCCGTAATCGCTGTCGTTGGCCCAGGCCACGGCCTGATCGACATCGTCGAAGGGCGTGACCGACACGACGGGACCGAACACCTCCTTGCGCACGATCTCGTCATCCTGCTTGGCGCCCGCGATCACCGTCGGCTCGAAGAAGAAGCCCTTGCCACCCGGGGCCTTGCCGCCGGCGGCGACCGATATGTGGCGTTCCTTGCCGGCGCGCTCGACGAAGCCCTGCACGCGGGATTTCTGCGCCGCCGAGATCAGGGGCCCGATCTCGTTGTCGTCGTCGTTGGAGAGATTGTACTTGATGTCCTTGACCGCGCTCGACAGGTCGGCGACCAGGTTGTCGTAGATCTTCTTGCCGGCGTAGATACGGCAGGCCGCGGTGCAGTCCTGGCCCGCGTTGTAAAAGCCGAACGCCTTGAGGCCGGAGACGACCGCGTCGAGATCGGCGTCGTCGAAGACGATGACCGGCGCCTTGCCGCCGAGCTCCAGATGCGTGCGCTTGAGGGTGGGCGAGGCCGCGAGCAGCACTTTGCGCCCGGTATCGACGCTGCCGGTGAGCGACACCATCGCCACCTTGGGATGCGTGATGAGCGCGTTGCCGGTGGTGGCGCCGCGTCCGGTCACGACATTGACCACGCCTTCGGGAAAGATCTCCGCGATCAGCTTGGCAAGCTTCAACGTCGTGAGCGGCGTCTGCTCCGAGGGCTTGATGACGATGGTGTTGCCGCCGCCGAGAGCGGGGGCAAGCTTCCAGATCGCCATCATCAAGGGATAGTTCCACGGCGCGATCGAGCCGATGACGCCGATCGGGTCGCGGCGGATCATCGAGGTATGCCCCGCCATGTACTCGCCGGCCACGGCCCCGTGCAGATTGCGCACGGCGCCGGCGAAGAAGCGGAAGCAATCCGACGCCGCCGGCATCTCGTCCTGCAACATGCGAATCTTCGGCTTGCCGGTGTTGAGCGCCTCGAGCGCGGCGAAGGACTCGGCCTCGCGGTCGATGGCGTCGGCGAGTTTCAACAAAAGGGTCGAGCGCTCGGCCGGCGTGGTGCGCGACCAGGTCTGAAACGCCTTCTCGGCCGCGCTCACCGCCGCGTCGACCTGGGCCGGCGTGGCGTCGGGAAGATCCACGATCTTCGCCTCGGTCTTGGGGTTGAGCACGGCGTCGGCCTCGCCCGCGCCCGCGACGAATTTCGAACCGATCAACATTTTCGTGTCGAGCATGGGACGCTCCTCCACTTTTGACGTTTGTTCTTGGACTATTTCGACGACCCGCCGGTGTGCTCGCCCTCGCGCGTCAGATAGTAGGCGGCAAGGATGGGCAGCAGCGTGACGAAAACGACGAAGACCGCGACCACGTTGGTGACCGGGCGCTGACGCGGGCGGATCAGTTCGGACAGCATCCAGATCGGCAGGGTCGATTGCTGACCGGCGGTGAACGTCGTGACGATCACCTCGTCGAAGGAGAGCGCAAAGGCGAGCATGCCGCCGGCAAGAAGCGCCGTGCCGATTTGCGGCAGGACCACGTACCAGAAGGTCTGGAAGCCGTTGGCGCCGAGATCCATCGAGGCCTCGATGAGATTGCCGGACAGCCGCCGGAACCGCGCGATGGCGTTGTTGTACACGACGACGATGCAGAACGTGGCATGGCCGAGCACGATGGTCCAGACCGAGAAATCGAGACCCATGATGTCGAAAGCCGAACGCAGCGATATGCCGGTGATGATGCCGGGGAGTGCGATCGGCAGGATGAAGAGCAGCGAGATGGTCTCGCGGCCGAAGAACCGTGCGCGCGACAAGGCGGCGGCGGCGAGCGTGCCGAAGATCAAGGCAAGCGCCGTGGCGATCGCCGCCACTTTCAGCGACAGATAGAGCGGCGGCCAGATGTCGGGGCGATGCGCCCAGGCGATCTCGAACCATTTGGTGGTGTAGCCGGGAGGCGGGAACTGGAAGCTCTTCTCCTCGGTGGTGAAGGCATAGAGGAAGATGAGCGCAAGCGGCAGATGCAGGAACAGGAGCCCGGCGATGGCCGCAAGGCGCAAGCCGAGAGGTTTGGGCGCATTCGCGTTAGAGGACATCGAACGCTCCCATGCGCTTCGCCACGTACAGATAGACGCCCATGATGACCATCGGCACGACGGTGAAGGCGGCGGCGAGCGGAATGTTTCCGGCCGTGCCTTGCAGCGTGTACACCGCCTGGCCGATCATGAGGCGTGAATTGCCGACGATGGTCGGCACGATGTAGTCGCCGAGCGTGAGCGAGAAAGTGAAGATCGAACCGGCGATGATGCCGGGAAGCGCGAGCGGGAAGATCACCGTCCAGAAGGTCTGACGCGGATCGGCGCCGAGATCGGCCGAGGCCTCGATGTAGTTGAGCGGCACCCGCTCGAGCGCCGCCTGGATCGGCAGGATCATGTAGGGAATCCAGATATAGACGAACACGAGGAAGGTGCCGAGATAGCTGAACGACAGCGACGGACCGCCAATCACCGGCAGCGCCGTGATGCCGTCGAGCAGCCAGGACAGATGCAAGCCCTTGGCAATCCAGGTGATGATGCCTTCCTTGGCGAGGATCAGCTTCCAAGCGTAGATCTTGACCAGGTAGCTCGACCACAGCGGCATCATCACCGCGAGATAGAACAGCGCCTTGGTCCAGCCGCGGGCGTAACGGGCGGCATAGTAGGCGATGGGAAAGGCGATGATGGCGCAGGCGACGGTGACCATCGCCGCCATCAGGACCGTGCGCACGATGATCTGGAGATTGGCCTCTTCGAAAAGCTGCGCGTAGGTCGAAAGGGTGAATTCCCGGACGACCAGCCCGGAGTAGTCGTCGAGCGAATAGAAGCTCTGCAACAGAAGCGCGAACAGCGACCCGACATAGACGATGCCGATCCACAGCAAAGGTGGCAGTAGAAGCAGAAAGGTCAGGAGCTTGGGACGGCGAAAGAAGAGGTCGGAGGCCCGCGTGAGGAAACTCCCCTCGCGCGCGTCAGTGACCAGCACCGCCGCCGCCTGGGTCACGCGCCCTCCTCCATGGTGACCATGGCCGATTTGGGCCAGATCAGCCGCACCGCATCGCCCGGCTTGAACCGCGTGTCGCCGGCCGGGACCTCGGCGTTGATGCGCATCTTCTCCGCCTCGACATTGAACCGGGTCACCGCCCCCTGGTAGCTCACCATCTTGATCTCGCCCGCAGTCGAGCCGTGCTTCTCCGGCACGGGCGCGTCCGACGCATGCACGGCGACCTTCTCCGGCCGGAGGCTCGTCCATTTGGCGACGCCGCCGTGACGCTCGGCGAAGGCCGGCGGCAGCACATTCGACGACCCGACGAAATCGGCGACGAAGCGCGACTGGGGATGCTCATAGACGGAGGCCGGCGTCCCGACCTGGACGATCTTGCCGTCGTTGAAGACGGCGACGCGATCGGACATCGACAGCGCCTCGCCCTGATCGTGGGTGACGAAGACGAAGGTGATGCCGAGCGCGTTCTGGAGCGCCTTCAGCTCCTCCTGCATCTGCTCGCGCAGCTTCAAATCGAGTGCGCCGAGCGGCTCGTCGAGCAAGAGCACCTTGGGTCCGTTCACGAGCGCGCGAGCGAGCGCCACGCGCTGCCTCTGGCCGCCGGAAAGCTGCGCTGTGCGGCGCCCTTCGAATCCGGCGAGCTTGACCATGGCAAGCGCGTTCTTGGCCTTGGCTTCGCGTTCGGCGGTGCCGACGCCCTTGATCTTGAGGCCGTAAGCGACGTTCTCGCCGACCGTCATGTGAGGAAAGAGGGCGTAGTCCTGAAATACGGTGTTGACGTTGCGCTTGTAAGGCGGAACGCCTTCGGCGGTTTCGCCGAAAATCTCGATATGACCCTCGTCGGGCTGCTCGAAGCCGGCAATCAGGCGCAAGCAGGTGGTCTTGCCCGATCCCGACGGGCCGAGCATGGCGAAGAACTCGCCTTCGGCGATGTCGAGGGTGCAGCCGTCCACGGCTCGCACCGAGCCGAAACGGCGTGTCACGTTGGTGAATCGAACGGCGGGCGCCATTGAACTTCAAGCCATCGTGGAAGCGGCCCGGATCGGGTGATCCGGGCCGCTGATTTGCGCGGCGCTACTTGCCGAGGATGGCAATGTAGTCTTTGGCCCATTGCGAATAGGGCACGCACTTGCCTTCCTGCTCGCATTTGGCCGTCGGCGTACGCCAGAACCAAATCTTGTCGAAATTCTCGAAGCCGTTGGTGGCGCAGCCGGTGTCGGTCAGGAGCTCGTTGCCTTTGCAGGCCGCGGGCACCGCCGGCACAGAGCCGAACCAGGCCGCGAGATCGCCCTGCACCTTCGGGTTCAGGGAATGCTCGAGCCACTTATAGGCGCAGTTGGGATTCTGCGCTTCGGCATGCATCATGGTCGTATCGGCCCAGCCTGTGGCTCCTTCGTCCGGGATGGTCGAGGCGATCGGCTTCTTCTCCGAACCGAGGAGGTTGACCTGGAACGGCCAGGACGAGGAGGCGACCACGCCCTCGTTCTTGAAGTCGTCCACCTGCACCATGGCGTCGTGCCAATAGCGGCCGACGAGCGCCCGCTGGCCCTGAAGGAGCGCAATGGCGGCCGCGTACTGGTCGGGGCTGAGCTCGTAAGGATTCTTGATGCCGAGCTCGGGCTTCGTCTTCATCAGATAGAGAGCGGCGTCGGCGACATAGATCGGTCCGTCATAAGCCTGCACCCGTCCCTTGTTGCTCTTGCCGTCGGGCAGCGTCTGCTCGGTGAACACGACGGACCAGCTCTTGGGCGCCTCCTTGAACACATCGGTATTGTAGGCGAGCACGTTCGGGCCCCACTGATAGGGAACGCCGTAGTGGACGCCGTCAACCGTGTGCCAGGGCGCGTTCTGGAGCCGCTCATCGACGGTCTTCCAGCTCGGAACCAAGTCGACATTGACCGGCTGGACCTTCTTGCCGGCGACGAGGCGGAGCGAAGCGTCGCCTGACGCGGTGACGAGGTCGAACCCGCCTTGATTCATCAGCGTCACCATCTCGTCGGAGGTCGCGGCGGTCTTCACGTTGACCTTGCAGCCCGTCTCCTTCTCGAACGCGGTGACCCAATCGTAATTCTTGTCGGTTTCGCCGCGCTCGATATAGCCGGGCCAAGCGACGATGTTGACTTGACCTTCGCCCTCGCCAACCGAGGTCGGCATTTCGGCGAAAGCCGCGGCACTGCCAAGGATAAGCAAAGGAACAACAGAGGCTGTCAGATGAAAGGAGGACTTCATGATTTTGACTCCTGAAACGCGCGACGCGCTGAACGGTCAATGGCCGGACGATCTGGTTGGGACAGGTCGCAAACACCCTCATTGAACCGCATCGAACTTAATCGAGGACGGCGTCAAGCGCCATAAGAAAGCCAAGGAACGCATTCGGTTAGGCCGGTTTGCGATCCTTCGGCGAAAACGTTAATGCGTCCTCGCCGCCCGCCCGCGCGCAGGTTGCGTTCCTTCACTTCTTCAATGCGAGCGTCTCGATGAGAGCTTCGGACGCCCGGTTTCCGCTTTGGACTCCCCCGTTCATGTAGCCGATGAAATCGACGCTGGTATGCTCGCCGGCGAATTGCACCCGGCCGCCGAGGGCGGGTTCGGCCGCAATATCGAGCAAGGTCGTGTACTGGCCCACCTTGGCTCCGGCGTAGCCCCCGAGCGTGAAGGGATAGCGGGCCCAGAAAAAGGTCGCGACTGCCGCCTTGTCGAGGCTTTCGGCCACCTTCGGCGCCATCTTGGCGAGGCCGGTGCGGAAGGTCTCGAGCGCGTCGTTTTCCTTGGCGAGGGCGGCTTTCCCGCCGAGGAAATTGGTGAGGATGCCGGCTTCGCCCGGCTGGGCGCGGCTGTCCTCCCAGATGTCCTGGAAGCCAAGGTCCGAGTAGAAAGCGCCGTTCGACGGCGCGGGCAGGCCGGAATCGGCGCTTCGCCATACGCGCGAGGTGGTGCCGTTGATGACCTTGGCGCTCGCCCCCATGCCGAGTTCGCGAATGCACTTCAACTTTTCCGGCGTGAGCTTGAGGCGGTTCAAGCCCTTCACGTCGCGGAGCTTGGTGAAGGGCAAGGTGAGGATGGTGGCATCGAAGCTCTCGGATTTCTCGCCGTCCGGCCCGGCGAAAGTGAGGACGACCTTGCCGGCTTTTCTGTCGATCGCGGTCAGCGCGTAGCCAAGCCGCATGTCGGCCTTGTTCTCGAGCGCGCCGGTCAGAGCCTTGATGAGAGCGGACGAGCCGCCCGTGATGCGGAAGGCCTCATCGCTGTCGCCGAAAATGCGGAACGGCTGGTCCATATCGGAGGCGATGAAGTCCACCATATTGAGAGCGGACTGCTCTTCGGTCTCGAGCCCGAATTCGCCGACATAGGCGACGTCGAGCAGATCGATGGCCCAGTTCTCCGCCTTGCCGCGAAACTGCTCGAGGTAAGCCTTGAGGCTCATCCGGTCGAGCTTGTGCGCGAACTTGGTCCAATTCTCATCCTTGTCGGTGAGTTTTTCGGCATCCGCGGCGATCTTCTCGGCCATCGGCGCAAAGGCGCCGGTCTTCGTCGCGGTATCGATCATGTCTTTCGTCGTATGGAACGCCCCGCCGAAATAATAGAGGTCCTCGCCTTCGCCCTCGGTCGCGAGCGCCTGCATCTCGATCCCTAACTCTTTGGCGAGAGCGATCAGATCCTCGTGGCCGGTATCGACGAACTGGCCGCCGAGCTCGCAAAACATGCCTTTGTAAAAGTCGTAAACGGTGAGCATGCGTCCGCCCAAGCGGCTGCTCGCTTCGAACAGAACGGGTTTCACGCCGGCAGCTTGCAGTCGATGGGCCGCGGTCAATCCGGCGACGCCGCCGCCGACAATGGCGATCGAGGGCGGCACCGTGTCCTTGGCGAAGGCGCGCCAGTCGAGGACGGGGGACAGCGCCGCCGCGCCTGCCGCAGCGGCAGAGAGCCGCAACACTTGCCGCCGGCTCAACGCTGAGGCGCGCGGCAAGACGATCCCGCGGTCATGACAGGTAACGGCCAGCGCTTTCTTGACGGCGGCAAACAATGGCGTGCGGGACATGGCGATCACCTCGCGTGACTGAGACAGACCGAAGAACCGGGAAGACACGAGAAGCGCCCCCCGATCGTCAGTTTGTCACAACCGACCGCCCGCCCAAAGCATTCATGCTTGCGTCGAACGGCATCGCGATTGTGGCAATGCAAATTGTGGCAATCGGCGCCGCTATTGGCGCGACGGCAAGAGGCAGGAGGCCGGCAGCAGCCGGCTTGCCACATCCCGGAGCGCGAAGCTCGATTTCAGCCTTGCCACGCCGGGCAGCCGCGACAGCTGCTCCTTATGGATGCGCTCGAAATCGGCGAGATCGCGCGCCATCACCGTGACGAGGTAGTCGTCCTCGCCCGACATCAAATGACAGGAAACGACCGAAGGCGCCTTGACCACGGCCTCCTCGAACGACTTGAGCAAGTCCTCGTTCTGGCTCTTGAGACCGATCTGCACGATGACGGTGACGCTCAAGCCGAGCGCCTCGCGGCTGACGCGGGCCTGATAGCCTTCGATCACGCCCCGCTCTTCCAGCGCGCGGATGCGTCTTGCGATCGCGGTCGCCGACAAGGGAACGCGCTCGGCAAGCTCGACCTGGCTCAAACGCCCGTCCTCGAGCAATGCGCCGAGGATCGCGCGATCCAGCGCGTCTAGTTCAGTTTCTTTCATATTTCTGCGTCTTACGGCATCCGTAAGCAGCAAATCTGCTCGAATCTACGCTTTCGCTCCTAACAAAGCCAGCAATCTTTTCGCAGTTTGAGGCATGGTCAGCGAGGAAAAACAGACTTTCCAGGGGAGGAAAAAATGCGCATCGGCGTTCCGACAGAGATCAAGAGCAATGAGTTCCGCGTTGGGCTCGTGCCTGGCTCCGTTCGCGAGCTCGTGGCGCGCGGCCATGAGGTCGTGGTGCAGTCGGGCGCAGGCGCCGGCATCTTCGCCGACGACGCGACCTACAAGAAGGCGGGCGCCCGCATCCTGCCGACGGCAGAAGACGTGTTCGCCGCGGCCGAGATGATCGTCAAGGTCAAGGAGCCCCAGGCCGTCGAGTATCAGCGGCTGAAGCCGCATCAGATCCTGTTCACCTATCTGCACCTTGCTCCGGATCCGGAGCAGGCGCACGGGCTCATCGACTCTGGCGCCACAGCCATCGCATACGAGACCGTGACCGACGCCTCTGGCGGCTTGCCGCTGCTTGCGCCGATGAGCGAGGTCGCAGGCCGTCTTGCGATCGAAGCCGCGGCGATCGCGCTGCGCCGCCCGACCGGCGGACGCGGCGTGCTCATGGGCGGTGTCCCCGGCGTTCGCCCGGCGAAGGTCGTGGTGCTTGGCGGCGGTGTCGTCGGCACGCATGCGGCACGCATGGCGGTCGGACTTGGCGCCGAAGTGTCGATCATCGACCGTTCGCTGCCCCGGCTGCGTCAGCTCGACGAACTGTTCGAGGGCCGGGTGCGGACGCTCGCTTCGACCTTGGAGAGCATCGAGACCGAAGTTTTGAGCGCCGATGTCGTGATCGGCGCGGTGCTCGTGGCCGGCGCCTCGGCGCCGAAGCTCGTGCGCCGCGAGATGCTCAAAGACATGAAGCCGGGCGCCGTGCTGGTCGACGTGTCGATCGACCAAGGCGGATGCTTCGAGACGTCGCGGCCGACGACGCATGCCGACCCGACTTTCGAGGTCGACGGCATCATCCATTACTGCGTCGCCAACATGCCGGGCGCGGTGCCGGTCACTTCGGCGCAGGCGCTGAACAACGCGACGCTGCCCTTCGTGATCAAGCTCGCCGACAACGGCTTGGCGGCGTTCGATCGCGATCCGCATCTCGCCGCGGGCCTCAATGTCCGCGACGGCAAGATCATGCATCAGGCGGTTGCTGCTTCGCTCGGCTTCGATCGAGGGCCACGGGGAAACGTCCGCCTGGTCGCGGCTGAGTAGACAGCGCCGCGGCCTGAAACTTTTACCCAGGGACGCAACCCCTCGCGTCCATCGGCCGGTCCGTTTCCCCTCCCCCCGCGAAACGGACCGGCATTTTCTTTCGAAGCTATTTCAGGCTGGGGAAATTGAATTCCGAGCCGCTCCTGATGCCTGAGGGCCAGCGCGCGGTCACGGTCTTGAGCCTCGTGTAGAAGCGCACGCCTTCCGGGCCGTAGACCGAATGGTCGCCGAACAGCGACCGCTTCCAACCGCCGAAGGAGTGATAGGCGACGGGAACCGGGATCGGCACGTTGATGCCGACCATGCCGACCTCGATCGAAGCGGCGAAGTCGCGCGCCGTGTCGCCGTCGCGGGTGAAAATCGCGGTGCCGTTGCCGTATTCGTGGTTGTTGACCAGGTCGGTCGCCTCGCGATAGCTCCCGGCGCGCACGACGCACAGCACCGGCCCGAAAATCTCCGTCTTGTAGATGGTCATGTCCTTGGTGACGCGGTCGAACAGCGAGCCGCCGAGGAAGAAGCCGCGCTCGTAGCCTTGCAGCTCGAGGCCGCGCCCATCGACGACAAGTTCGGCGCCTTCGGCGACGCCTTCGGCGATCAGAGCGGAAATGCGGTTCTTGGCCTCGGCGGTGATGACGGGCCCCATCTCGGAGTCGGGATCGGTGGCGGGGCCGACTTTCAGCGCATGGACTCGCGGCGCGAGCGACGCGACCAGCCGGTCCGCCGTTTTCTCGCCGACGGGAACTGCGACCGAGATCGCCATGCAGCGCTCTCCGGCCGAGCCGAAGCCCGCGCCCATCAAAGCGTCCGCCGCCTGATCCATGTCGGCGTCGGGCATGACGATCATGTGATTCTTGGCGCCGCCCAGCGCCTGCACGCGCTTGCCGGAGGCGGCGCCGCGCCGGTAGACGTGCTCGGCGACGGGGGTCGAGCCGACGAAGCTCACCGCCTTGATGTCGGGATGGTCGAGAATGGTATCGACCGCCTCGCGGTCGCCATGAACCACGTTGAGCACGCCGGGCGGGAAGCCCGCCTCCTGGAACAGCTCCCAGATCAACATCGAAGGCGAGGGATCGCGCTCCGACGGCTTGAGCACGAAGGTGTTGCCGCAGGCGATCGCCACCGGATACATCCACATCGGCACCATGGCGGGGAAGTTGAACGGCGTGATGCCGGCGACGACGCCGAGCGGCTGCCGGTCCGACCAGGTGTCGATCTCCGGACCGACATTGCGGCTGTACTCGCCCTTGATGAGATGGGGAATGCCGCAAGCGAAATCGACCACGTCGATGCCGCGGGCCAATTCGCCGCGCGCGTCCTCATGCGTCTTGCCGTGCTCGCGCGAGATCGCCCGCGCGATCTCGTCGGCGTTGCGGTCGAGCAACTCCTTGAAACGGAACATGAATTTCGTCCGCCGGAGAGGCGGCATGGCGCCCCAGGCGCCTGCCGCCTCCTTCGCCGCCGCCACCGCCGCATTCACGTCCTCGGCGGTCGAGAGCGGGAGCGCTGCGACCTGCTCGCCGGTCGCGGGGTTGAACACGGGCGCGATGCGCCCCGACCCCGACTTGACCTTGCGGCCGCCGATCGCGTTGTGAATGGTGTCCATCGTGGCCTACCGTCGCTCAGTTGGCGGTCTTCAGCACGCCGGCGAAGATCTCGATCAACTGATCGATCTCCTTCTTCTCGATGATGAGCGGCGGCGACAGCGCGATGATGTCGCCGGTCGCGCGCACGAGCAGCCCGCGCTCGAAGGCTTCGACGAAGCGCGTATGCGCGCGCTTCATCGGCTCGCCGGGAACGGGAGCGAACTCGACGGCGCCGATCAGCCCGATATTGCGGACGTCGATGACGTGGGGCAATCCCTTCAGCGAGTGCATCGCCTCTTCCCAGTAAGGCGCAAGCTCGGCCGCGCGGGTGAGCAGCCCCTCCTCCTTGTAGACTTCGAGCGTGGCAATGGCGGCGGCGCAGGCGACCGGATGACCCGAATAGGTATAGCCGTGGAAGAAGTCGATCGCCTCCGCAGGCCCGCTCATGAAGGCATCGAAGATTTTACCCTTCACGAACACCGCGCCCATGGGAACGGTGCCGTTGGTCACGCCCTTCGCGGTGGTGATGATGTCGGGCGAGACGGCGAAATAGTCGGCGCCGAACGGCGTGCCGAGCCGGCCGAAGGCGGTGATGACCTCGTCGAAAATGAGCAGAATGTCGTGCTTGGCGCAGATCGCGGCGAGGCGCTCGAGATAGCCCTTGGGCGGGATCAACACGCCGGTCGAACAGGCGACCGGCTCGACGATGATTGCGGCGATGGTCGAGGCGTCGTGGAGCGCGACCAGGCGCTCCAGGTCGTCGGCAAGTTCGGCGCCGTGCTCGGGCTCGCCCCGGCTGAAGGCGTTGCGGCCGAGATCGTGGGTGTGGCGAATGTGATCGACGCCGGAAAGCAGCGTGCCGAACATCTTGCGGTTGTTGAGAATGCCGCCGACCGAGGTGCCGCCGAAATTGACGCCATGATAGCCGCGCTCGCGGCCGATCAGGCGCGTCTTGGTGGCGCTGCCTTTGGCGCGATGATAGGCGAGCGCGATCTTGAGCGCGGTCTCGACCGACTCGGAGCCCGAGTTGGTGAAGAACACGCGGTCGAAACCCGGCGGTGCGATATTGACGAGCTTGGAGGCGCATTCGAAGGCGCGCGGATGACCCATCTGGAAGCTGCCGGCGAAGTCGAGCTCGCCGACCTGCTTGCGGACCGCCTCGACGATCTTCGGCCGGCAATGACCGGCATTGACACACCACAGCCCCGAAGTGCCATCGAGCACGCGCCGCCCGTCCGCCGCGGTGTAATACATGCCTTCGGCGCTGACGAGCAGGCGCGGCGCGCTCTTATATTGACGGTTGGCCGTGAACGGCATCCAGAAGGCTTCGAGATCGTTCGTGGCAAGCTTCGCGTTCATGTCAGTCCTTAAATCGATGATGGCCGGTTCCGAGCGTCTCAAGCCGACCGGGCCACGGCTTCGGTCAGGCTCGCCTCGAAGATGTCCATGCCTTCGCGCACGATGGCATCGCTCGCGGTGAGCGGCGCAAGGAAGCGGATGACGTTGCCATAGGTGCCGCACGAAAGAAGAATGAGCCCGTTGGCGTTGGCGACCTTCATCAAGGTTTGCGTCAATTGCGGCGCGGGCTCTCCGCTCGTGACGTCCTTGACCAGCTCGACCGCGCACATCGCGCCGAGCCCGCGCACGTCGCCGACGCAATTCAAGTTCGAGCGCTCCTTGATCTGATTGCAGCGGTCGAGAATGGTCTTGCCGATGGCATTGGCGCGGGTGCAGAGGTCTTCCTCTTCGATCGCATCGAGCACGGCATGCGCCGCCGCGCACGCCACCGGATTGCCGGCATAGGTGCCGCCGAGGCCGCCCGGGTTCGAGGCGTCCATCACATCGGCACGCCCCGTGATCGCCGAAAGCGGGAGCCCGCCGGCCAAACCTTTCGCCAGCGTGACGACATCGGCCGTGACTCCCGAATGCTCGAGCCCGAACATCTTTCCCGTGCGCGCAAAGCCGGTCTGGATCTCGTCGGCGATGAGCACGATGCCGTGGTCGTCGCAGATGGCGCGAAGCGTGCGCAGGAAATCGTAGGGCGCGATGTAGAAGCCGCCCTCGCCCTGCACCGGCTCGACGATGATTGCGGCGATGCTCGACGGGTCGGAAGTGTACTTGAACAAGGCGTTCAGAGCGGCGAGGCTGTCGTCGCTGCTAACGCCATGATATTCGTTGGGAAACGCGACATTATAGATATCGGCCGGGAACGGGCCGAACCCCTTCTTGTAAGGAACGACCTTACCGGTGAGCGCCATGCCCATCAGCGTGCGACCGTGGAAGCCGCCGCTGAAAGAGACGATCCCGGGCCGCCCGGTGAAGACGCGCGCGACCTTGACCGCATTCTCCACGGCTTCCGCGCCGGTCGAAACCAGCATCGTCTTGGCGGGACCGGCGACCGGAGCGATCGCGTTCAGCCGCTCGGCGAGACGCACGTAGGATTCATACGGCGTGACCTGGAAACAGACATGGCTGAACGCCTTGAGCTGTTCCTCGACGGCGGCCACGATCTTCGGATGCTGATGGCCGGTATTGACCACGGCTATGCCTGAGCCGAAGTCGATATAGCGCTTGCCTTCCTCGTCCCAGATTTCGGCGTTCTTGGCGCGCTTGGCGTAGATCGCGCTTGCATGGCTCACGCCGCGCGCGACGGCCGCCATTCTTCGTTCATGCAAATCGGCAGATATCGACATGTTGACCTTGTACTCTTTCCTTCCCGCCGGCTCGCCCCTGGGGACCGGGACCCGACCGTCAGGTTTGCAGCACGACGGGGCTCGATCCGGCCCAGCTGATCCAGACCCTCTCGCCCCAGTTGAAGTTGTCCTGGTCCCAGCGCGAGCGATTGGGGCGCGAGATGCGGATCAGCCGGCCGTTGGCGAGGAGGACGTGGTAGATGGAGATGTCGCCGAGATAGGAAATTTCCTTGATCTCGCCGCGGGCGACGTTGTGCGAGGCGCGCGACTCGGGCACCTGCGGCGGCGCCTCGGAATCCTTGTGCAAGGTCATTTTCTCGGGGCGGATCGCCACCCACGCCTGCGACATCGCCTTGCCGGGGACCGAATGGGGCACGTGGACGCGATGCGGATCAAGCTCGGGACAGGCGACAATGGCCTCGTCCGGCTTGTCCTCGACCAGCGTGCCCTCGAACATGTTCACCGAGCCGATGAAATCGGCGACGAACCGCGATGCCGGGAACTCGTAAAGGTCGGACGGCGAGCCAAGCTGGGCGATCGATCCCTTGTTCATCACCGCGATGCGCGAGGCGATCGCCAGGGCCTCATCCTGGTCGTGCGTCACCATGATGAAGGTGATCCCGACCTTCTGCTGGAGCTGCGACAGCTCGAAGCGCATGGCCTCGCGCAACTTGGCGTCGAGCGCCGAAAGCGGCTCGTCGAGCAGGAGAACCTTGGGCTTCTTCACCAGCGCACGCGCCAGCGCCACGCGCTGGCGCTGACCGCCGGAGAGCTGATCGGGCATGCGCGCGGCCAAATGGCCGAGCTGCACCAGATCGAGCGCCTCTTGCACGCGCTTGTCGCGTTGGGCTTGCGGCACCTGATCGATCTTGAGGCCGTAGGCGACATTGTCGGCGACCGACATATGCGGAAACACGGCATAGGACTGGAACACCATGTTGACGGCGCGCCGGTTCGGCGGGATGTCGCCCATATCCTGCCCGTCGATATAGACATGGCCTTCCGACGGCACTTCGAGGCCGGCCAGCATGCGCAGCAACGTGGTCTTGCCGCACCCGGACGGACCGAGCAGCGCGAAGAACTCTCCCGGCTCGATATCGAGGCTGACCTTATCTACGGCCACGGTTTGGCCCCATCGCTTGGAAACGTCGCGGAAACTGATGATGGGCTTGACGGCAGCCTTGCCGCTCTTGGCCGACACTTGGTCCATGGCACTCATCCCTTCGTCTTCTTCTGCGCCCTGCTCTGGAGCACCATCATGACAATCATCAGCACGACCGTGAGAAGAATCAACATGGTCGAGGCCGCATTGACCTCCGGCGTTACCGAGAAACGAAGCATCGAATAGACCTTCACCGGGAAGGTGACGGTATCGGGCCCCGAGGTGAAAAACGTAATGACGAAATCGTCGAGCGACAGCGTGAAGGCCAGCAGCGCTCCGGCGACCAGGGCCGGCTTGATATGCGGCAGAAGCACATCGCGGAAGGCCTGCCAGTCGTTGGCGCCGAGGTCGCGCGCCGCCTCCTCCTGCTCCTTGTTGAAGCTCGCGAGCCGCGCGCCCACGACCAGCGCGACGAAGGGGAAGCAGAACGAGACATGCGCGATGATGATGGAACCGAGATTGAGCGGCCAAAACAGATTGTTGGGCCAGGGTATGACGCGGGTGAAGAACAGCAGCATGGCGACGCCCATGCAGATTTCCGGTACCACGAGCGGAAGGGTAAAGGCGCCCTCCACCGCGACCTTGCCGGGAAAGCGGTAGCGCCACAGGAGCACGGCGGCGAGCGCGCCGATGACGAGCGAAATCAGCGTGGCGACAAGGGCGATCGTGATCGAGTTGGCGAAGGCCGTGAGCAAGCTCTCGTTGCCGAACAGCTTCTCGTAATATTTGAGGGTGAAGCCGCGCCAAACCGTGGTGCGCTTGGAGTCGTTGAAGCTGAAGGCGATCAGCGCGACCAGCGGCGCGTAGAGAAAGAAGAAGACGGCGAACAGCCAGGCGCGCATCTGCCACAAGCGGTTGTATTCCAGCGGCGCGCGACGCTCGGTCATGCTCAGATCCCGTGCTCGGCGGCAGGCTTGCCGCGGCTGAAATAGGCGCGAAAGGCGATGGCCGCGAAGGTCGCGTACATCAGCAGGAAGGAGAGCGCGGCACCGAACGGCCAGTCATTGGCTCGCTTGAACTGGCGCTCGATGACGTTGGCGATCATCTGGCTGTCGGGTCCGCCGAGGAGATCGGGGGTGAGGTAAGCGCCGAGCGCCGGAACGAATGTGATGATGATGCCGGAGATGATGCCCGGCAGCGCCAGCGGAATGACGATCGAGAACATGGTGCGGAAATGGCCCGCGCCGAGGTCGAGGCTCGCCTCGATGAGCGATTTGTCGAGCCGATCGAGCGCGGCATAAAGCGGCAGCACCATGAAGGGCAGATGCACGTAAACGAGGCCCACCACCACCGCGGAGTTGTTGTAGAGAAGCTGCAGGGGCGTAAACTCGCCGAGCGGCTGAAAGCCGATCATCGTCATGAACC
>DATEMT010000133.1:0-5498 GCA_035275445.1 Methyloceanibacter sp.
CAATCGGGACTAGACTGCCGTCTCGGTCGCCGCCCGCGCGGCATGAGGGAACCATCGGGGGGAGCCATGAAGCGTCTCCGCTTTCTTGTTGTGCTGTTGCCCGCCCTGGCATTTCTTTGCGGCGCAAGCGGACAAGCGCGCGCGGCCGTTCTCATCGTGGTCGACAAGCCGAGCCAGACCATGACGGTCGCCGTCAACGGTGCCGTCCAATATCGCTGGTACGTCTCGACGGGCGCGACGGGCTTCTCGACGCCGGCCGGCTCGTACACGCCCTTCCGCATGGAGCAGATGCATTACTCGCAAGAATGGGACAATGCCGGCATGCCGCACTCGATCTTCTTCACCTTGCGCGGGCATGCCATCCACGGTTCCGACCATCCCGGCCGCGGCTCGCCGGTCTCGCATGGCTGCGTGCGTCTCTCGCTGCCGAACGCGGCGACGCTCTATCAGCTTGTCGCGGCCGAAGGCATGGCCAACACCAAGGTCGTGGTCAGAGGGTCAGACCCTCCCGGCTACCATGCCGCGACGAAGATCCCGACGCGCAAGCGGGCGCAGCAAGGACCGTTCCAGAAGGGGTTCTCCTTTTTCCCGTTCTGAGGTCCGTCTCGGCGGAAAAGAAATGGGCACAAGCGTGTCACGCGTGCCCATTGGGGGCGCGCTAGCGCGGCATCGCGCTTGAGGAGCGGCTCGAGCTGCCGGCCTTGGCCTTGCCGAACTTCGCCGAGGCGCTGTTGCCCTTGAGCTTGGCGTCGGACCTGTTGACGCCGTCCCTGTTCCGCGGCGGATCGATCACGACAACCTTGACGCAACGCCAGGCGTCCTTGCCGGCCTTGACCGGCTTTTCGCCGCGGCCGCAGACGCAGGCGCCGTTCCTGACCGCACCACCCGCGCACGCGATCTTCGGTTGCGACACCGTGGGCTTGTCAGGTTTCGGATCGACCGCGACCTTGACGCAACGAAAGGCGTTCCTGCCTGCCTTGACCGGCTTCATCGTCCGCTCGCACACGCATGCCCCGCCCTTCGCCGTGCCGCCCGCGCAAGCGATCGCAGGCTCGGGCTTCGATCCGCCCGCAACGCGCGGCGGATCGATCACGATCTTGCCGGGCTTGCCGGGCTTTTGCGGATCGGTCCGCGTCTCGGGTGCGTAATCGTCCGCGCCGGTATCGATCGGCTTGTGGCAGGTGAAGGTCATCGACGCGCCGTCGAGTCGCTTCAGCGTGCCGCCGATGCGCGTACGCAGAGCGCACGTGACCTGCTCGTTGTTGGTCACGTCGAACGCCACCTTGTCCACGCCGATCTTGTTGGCGATCGCCGCAACCTTGCGCTGCCAGGATTTGCCGGGACCGCATTCGAGCTCGTAGGGAAGCTCGCCCGCGCCGTTGCTATGAATGGCGACGAGCGCTTCGCCCTTGCACGATTTGGCCCCTGCGCTGCGCAGGGTGAGCTCGCCCGACAACGCCTCCACGCATGCGACCTCGAGCGGCTTTTGATCGCCGGCGGAGGGATTGTCGATGAGCTCGAGCTGCATCATCTGGTCGAACGCGCCCATGGTCAGCGTCCGCGTGGCCCGCGCAATATACTTGTCGCCGTCACGTGCAATCTTGGCGGTGCCCTGCGTGACCACGAGGCCGCCTTGCGTCTTGATGCGATAAGGAGCGTCGCCCGGGCCATTGGCGTTAAAGGTCGCCTCTTCGACCACTTTCTTCGGGCAAGTGTCCTTGTCTTCGACCGCGTATTTCAGCCAGGCGCTCGTTACTTTGAACGGCGGGCAATCGATATCGAGGCTTCTGGCTGGGCTCTCGCCGCCGTCGATCACCTTGATCTGGAAATCGTGCTTGCCGGGATCGAGCGCGTAGCGCTCGAGCCGCTCGATGCGGTACCAGGTCTTGCCCGCGAACGAGACCTCGCGCGCCTTGATCTCGATCGTCTCGCCCGGCTTGCCGTTGTGGACCACTTGGAAGCGGCCGGTCATGGGCTTCTCATAGTCGATATAGGCCGTGACCTCGGCGTCCTTCGGACAGGTATTGCCCGTTTGCGCGACGCGGATATCGACGCTCGCCGGCTTTGGCGGCGCCTCGGCCTTCGACGGGCCTGCCAGGCAGCGGATTGTAATAGGAGCACGAGCGTAACCCGTCTCGGTCCGTCCGCTGTTCGGTTCCTGCGGATCGTTCGCTTCACGTCGCGACAGGATGAAGGCTTTGATGCCGACATTGATATCGGAAAAGAGCGTGCGCTCTTGCGTTGCGGGATGGTCGCCCGCATTGCAGGCCCCAACGATGGAGAGTTGGTCTATTCCGCCGATATTGTCGGTGTGGAAATCATGGAGCAGGTCTCGCTTCACGCGCTTGGTCGATTCGTTTGCGACAACCCTGCACTCCTCGGGTTCCGGGCTTGCGCAAAAGTCGGCGGTGGGCACGGCGACATAAACCATCTGAATCCGCCAGCCGGTGCTGACATCGACCTCGACGTCGAGATCGAGCTGGTGCGAGGCTCTCCGGATCCCTGTCCATTTTTCTCCGTCGGATTCGACTTCAATGACCGGGCCGCCAAACGTGTTGCGGTTGGGGGTGACCTTGACCGTCCAATCTCCAGCGTTCGCGGGCTGATAGAGAAGGCAGCCCGCGGCGACGGCCGCGAATGTCATCTTGGCGAATGATTTCAGCATTTTGTCCTCCATCGACGGTTCGCGGATGGCGGCTTGCCAAACGGCAGGAATGCCGCATCGTCAGCCGTTTGACGCGGCGGCTTGGCGCAAGGTTCATGCTGGTTTCGGTCGGTTGCGGCCGGACCGGCCGTAATTCGCCCCGGGATCGCTCGAGCGGCGGCGATTGCCCGCAAGTCCCGCAGTCCCTAAATTCGCTGAAGAACCTTGGGCCGCGGGACCGCCTTGGATACGCCTTGCGTCAATATCTGCCTGCTCGACCCGGCGACGGGCGCTTGCCTCGGCTGCGGGCGCACGCTTGCCGAGATCGCAAGCTGGGCAAGCATGAGCGATGCCGAACGTCGCGCCGTCATGGCGGCGCTGCCGGCCCGCATGGAGCGCTTCGAGAAGGCGAAAGGCTGATCGTGTCCACCTGGATCGCCCTTTTCATCCTCGCCTTCGCCGCGGTGCTGCTCGTTGCCGACGAATCCGGCATGATCGCGGGCCTCGATTCGACCACGTTCGGCTATGTCGCGGTGTTCCTCGCCATCATCGTCTATCTCGGCGGCGGCATGTTAGGAGACTATCGCGGGCGCGTCGGCGCGATGGCGCGCGATGCCGTGATGTGGCTCGCGCTCGGCTTGGCGCTGGTCGCGCTCTACGCCTACAAGGACGAGCTGATGCCGATCGCCGGGCGCGTCGTCGGCGAACTCTTGCCCGGAAGCGCGATGACGGTCGAGGAGAGCGCGAGCGGGGTCACCGAAGTCCGCATAAGGAAGCGCCTCGACGGACACTTCACCGCCAATGTCGAAGTCAACGGGGCCACGATCTCGATGATGGTCGATACCGGCGCGTCAAGCATCGTGCTCAGGCCCGAGGACGCCAAGAAGGCGGGGATCGACGTGAACAGCCTCACCTATCGCGTCCCTGTGCTGACCGCCAATGGCCGCACCCTTGCCGCGCGCGTGCGCCTCAATGCCGTCGCCGTCGGCCCGCTCGACCGCACCGGGGTTGACGCGCTCGTCGCCCAGCCCGGCGGCTTGACCCAGAGCCTGCTCGGCATGAGCTTTTTGAGCAGGCTCCGCTCCTACGAATTCTCCGGCGATTTTCTCACGCTGCGGGGCTGAACCGCGCGCGTGGGGCCGAACCTATCCTGACCGGCGCGGGTTAGTCGTCACAGACTGTTGGTGAGTTCCCTGAAATCGCCTATCAAGGCCCCGCCATGTTCCCCACCCCCCGCCAGGACTTGCGTCCCAACACGGCTGAATTCGAGCGCCTGCCCTTCGTCAAGGCAACGGGCTTCCGCGAATACGATGCCCGCTGGCGCTACCCCGAAGAGATCAACCTGCTCGGGCTCCAGGCCGTAGGCCTCGGGCTCGCCACGCTGATGCGCGCGCGGGGCGTGCCCGTGCGGATCGTCACCGGTCACGACTACCGCTCCTACTCGGCGGCGGTGAAGGCGGCCCTGACCACCGGCCTTCTCGCCGGCGGGGCCGAAGTCCACGATATCGGGCTTGCGCTGTCGCCCATGGCCTATTTCGCCCAGTTCGCGCTCGAGGTCGAAGGCGTCGCCATGGTCACGGCGAGCCATAACGACAATGGCTGGACCGGCATCAAGATGGGCATGGAGCGGCCGCTGACTTTCGCCCCCGACGACATGACCGCGCTCAAGGACATCGTGCTCAAGGGCGGGTTCGACGCCCGCAACGACGCCGGGCGCTATATCTTCGTGCCCGATTTGGCCGAGCGCTACATGGCCGATCTTTTGGCGCGGCCCAAATTGCAGCGACGCCTGAAAGCCGTGGTCTCCTGCGGCAACGGCACCGCCGGCGCTTTCGCGCCCCGGGTGCTTAACGCGTTCGGCGCCACGGTCGTCCCGCTCAATTGCGACCTCGACTACACCTTCCCCGCCCACAATCCCAATCCCGAGGATCTCGGCATGCTCGATGCGACCCGCGATGCCGTGCTCGCGGCCGGCGCCGATCTCGGGCTCGCCTTCGACGGCGACGGCGACCGCTGCGGCGTGGTGGACAACGAAGGCGAGGCCATCTTCGCCGACAAGGTGGGCGTGATGCTCGCTCGCGATATCGCTGCACGTAACCCGAATGCGCTCTTCGTCGCCGACGTGAAATCGACCGGCCTCTTTCTCACCGATCCGGTGCTGAAGAAGCGCGGCGCCACCACCAAGTTCTGGAAGACCGGCCACTCTTACATCAAGCGCTACAGCCACGAGACCGGCGCGCTGGTCGGCTTCGAGAAGTCGGGGCATTTCTTCTTCAATCCGCCGCTCGGCCGCGGCTACGACGACGGGCTTGTTGCCGCGTTCGCCGTCCTCGACATGCTCGACCGCAATCCCGGCAAGTCGCTCGCCGACCTGAAGCGCGCCTTGCCCCAGACCTGGCAGTCTCCGACCATGTCGCCGCATTGCGACGACGAGGTGAAATACGGCGTGGTGGACCGCATCGTGAAGCATTTCGAGAAGGTCGCCGCCAACGGCGGAACGCTCGCGGGCCAGAACATTCGCGAGCTCATCACCGTCAACGGCATCAGGATCGTTCTCGACGACGGCACGTGGGGGCTGGTGCGCGCCTCTTCCAACAAGCCCGAGCTCGTGGTCGTGGTCGAGAGCCCGACGTCCGAGGCCAATATGCGCGCGATCTTCGCCGCCATCGACGCCGAGCTCGCCAAGCAGCCCGAGATCGGCGCCTACAACCAGAAAATCTAGACCGCGAACACGCGAGCGCGCCGACATAGAACTGTCAGCGCTCTGTTGCAATTCTGCAAAGCGAATCTGCTTCCTTGCCCAGCGCATGAATGAGTTGGGTCTGAAAGATTTCGTCTTCGCTGCGGGGCTTGG
>DATEMT010000134.1:0-5947 GCA_035275445.1 Methyloceanibacter sp.
AACGCGCCCTCGAGCAATCGCTGAAACTCGTCGCGGCTCACCTCGATCGCGCCGAAGCGTGCGAGGTGACCGGTCACGAATTGCGTGTCGAGCAGGATGAAGCCGCCATAGATCAGCCGCGCCACGAGATAGACGAGCGCGATCTTGCTCGCATCGCGCGCCCGCGAAAACATGCTTTCACCGAAGAAGGCGCGTCCGAGATGCACGCCGTAAAGCCCGCCCACGAGCGCGCCGTCCTGCCAGACTTCGACCGTGTGGCAATGGCCGAGCGCGAACAGCTCGCGATAGAGGCCCCTGATGCGGCCGTTGATCCAGGTCGAGCGGCGGCCTGAGCGGGGCGCGGCGCAGCCGTCGATCACCGCCTCGAAATTGCGGTCGATCTTCACCTCGAAGCTTCCGCTGCGAATGGTCCGCGCCAGCCGTTTGGGCACATGCATGAGGTTGAGCGGCAGAATGCCGCGCCGCTCCGGCTCGATCCAGTAGAGCGCGTTGTCTTCCGCGCTCTCGGCCATGGGAAAGATCCCGCACGCATACGCCTTGAGCAGAACCTGCGGCGTGATCTCGATGGTGACGTCGTCAATCGCCGTCATCAGTTCTTCCCGCGGGCCTGTTTGGCGAGATGTTTCTCCAGCCAATGGATATCGTAATTGCCGTCGACGATTTCGGGCTCGGAGATGAGCGCGCTGAACAACGGTATGGTGGTCTCGATGCCATCGACCACGAACTCCCCGAGCGCCCGCTTGAGCCGCATCAGGCACTCGTTGCGTGTCCTCGCATGCACGATCAGCTTGCCGATCAGGCTGTCGTAGTAAGGCGGAATAGTGTAGCCCGCGTAGGCGCCCGAATCGACTCTGACGCCCAGTCCGCCCGGTGGATGAAAATGGGTGATCGTCCCCGGCGACGGCCGGAATGTGTGCGGATTCTCGGCGTTGATGCGGCATTCGATGGCATGCCCGTTGAAGCGAATGTCCTCCTGCTTGAGCGAAAGCGGGGCTCCGGCGGCGATCCTGATCTGCTCGATGACGAGATCGATGCCGGTAATCATCTCGGTCACGGTGTGCTCGACCTGAAGCCGGGTGTTCATCTCGATGAAATAGAACTCGCCGCCCTCGTACAGGAATTCGACCGTGCCAACGCCGCGGTAACTTAATTCCCGCATGGCGTCGGCCACCGTATCGCCGATCCTGACGCGCTCGCTTTCGTTGAGCGCGGGCGACAGCGCCTCTTCCCAAAGCTTTTGATGGCGGCGCTGGAGCGAACAATCGCGCTCGCCGAGATGGATGGCGTTGCCGGCGCCGTCGCCGAGCACCTGCACCTCGATGTGGCGCGGCTGGCCGAGATATTTTTCGAGATAGACGGTGGCGTCGCCGAAGGCGGCCTTGGCTTCGGTGCGTGCGGTCATCAGCGCGGCCTCGAGCTCGTCCTCGGTCAGCGCAAGCTTCATGCCGCGCCCGCCGCCGCCCGCCGCCGCCTTGACCAGGACCGGATAGCCGATCTCGCCCGCTTCGCGCTTCGCTTCGCTTATATCCTCAACCGGGCCGCTGCCCGGCACCACGGGAATGCCGATCTTCTGCGCCGTGACCTTGGCCTCGATCTTGTCGCCCATGATCCGGACGTGCTCGGCGGTCGGGCCGATGAAGGTGATTTCGTGCTCATCGAGAATCTCGGCGAAGCGTGCGTTCTCGGCGAGGAAGCCGTAGCCGGGATGAACCGCGTCGGCGCCGGTGATCTCGCACGCGGCGACAATGGCCGGAATGTTGAGGTAGCTGTTTTTGGCCGGCGGGGCGCCGATGCATACGCTCTCGTCGGCGAGGCGCACATGCATGGCGTCGGCGTCGGCGGTCGAATGCACCGCGACCGTCGCGATGCCCAATTCCTTGCAGGCGCGTTGGACGCGAAGCGCGATCTCTCCCCGGTTGGCGATCAGGATCTTGTCGAACATCGCGCCCCGGTCAGCGTTGCTCGATCACCGCCAGCGGCTCGCCATATTCGACCGGTTGCCCGTCCTCGACGAGGATGGCGATGACGGTGCCGGAGCGGGGGGAGGGGATCTGGTTCATGGTCTTCATGGCCTCGATAATGAGCAGCGTCTGTCCCGCCGTCACCTTCGATCCGATTTCGACGAAGGGCGGCGCGCCGGGCTCGGCGGCGCGATAGGCTGTGCCGACCATCGGCGAGGTTACCGCGCCGGGATGGACGACGAACTCCTCGGCCTGACCGGCTGCCCGTTTGCCGGGCCGCGGAGTGTCGCTCTTCGCCGGGCGGGCCGCGCTTTCGCGCGGTTCGCCATGGGGCAGGTCGGTGGTCAGCGTCGTGGTCAGGTTGACCCCGCGCGCGACCTTGATCCGGCGCCCTTCGTGTTCGACCTCGATCTCGGTAAGACCGGTCTCCTCGAGAAGCGCCGCGAGTTCGCGGATCAGCTCCTTGTCAAAACCGCCCCCTTCTCGGGTCATGGGTGGCTTCCCTTTTTCCTGCGCCGTCACGTCGATTTCGCCGGTACGAGCGTTGACGCCAGCGCCTCGATGGCAAGCTCGTAGCCGGTCGCCCCGAATCCGCAGATCACGCCCTTCACCGCCTTGGAAATATACGAATGGTGTCGAAACGGCTCGCGCGCGAAGATGTTCGACAGATGAACTTCAACGCAAGGAACCGTGCAAGCGAGCAGCGCATCGAGCAGCGCGATCGAAGTGTGAGTGAAAGCGCCGGCATTGACAATCAGCCCCGCGGCTTCCGTCCGCGCCTCCTGGATCCAGGCCACGAGTTCGCCCTCGTGGTTGCTCTGGCGAAATGTGACCGGAAATCCCAGCGTGGCCGCCTTGCGCTCGCAGCGGACGCGCAAATCGTCGAGGGTCTCCCGGCCGTAGACCTCGGGCTCACGGGTCCCAAGCAGGTTCAGATTGGGACCGTTCAACACGTAAATCGGCTTGGCCATGGCGGGTTGGAAACGCTTGAAACGACCGGCCCGGCGCGGGTTCGCTACGCTCGTCCCGGCATGAGGGATCGGCCCCTTTACCAGCTTTTCGGCCGTTCGGCAAAATGCCTGCGGGCGCTTTTTAAAGCCCTTCCAGGACTTCGGCCGCGCCTAGCAGGTCACGGTGCAGCCTTTTTCGCGGACCTCGCCGATCTTTGCCACCAACTGGTCGTAGAGGTCATCGGGCGCGCCGGCGATCGACCGGTCGCCGATCAAATAGAGCGGCGTTCCCTGTAAGCCGAGCTTCTGCGCGAGCCCCTTGGTTTCCTCGAGCGCCTTGGTGACGGAGGGGTCCTCCATGTCCTTCTCGAGCTGCGGCACGTCGAGGCCGACTTCGGCCGCGACCCGCAGCGCCTTCTCCTTGTCGGCCTTGCCCGGCGTCGCATACATCTTCTGGTGCATCTCGAAATATTTTCCCTGCTTGCCGGCGGCGAGAGCGGCCTTCGCCGCCCACTCGGACTCCTCGCCGAAAATCGGCAGCTCCTTGAATACGACACGCACCTTGCTGTCGTTGTTGATGAGCTTGACCAGCTCCGGTAGCGCCCGGCGGCAATAGCCGCAATTGTAGTCGAAGAACTCGACCACGGTCACATCGCCGTTCGGATTGCCCGCGCTATAGGACAGGGGCGAGCGGAACAGGGCGTCGGCATTGTCGCCGATGACCTTCTGCTGCTTCTCCGACTCTTCGGCCGCTTGCCGCTTGTCGAGCTCGGACGTCATCTCGACCAGGATTTCGGGATGCTTGGTGAGATAATCGCGGACGATATCGGTGACGGCCTTCTCGTTGAGCGCGGCTCCCCCCTCGGCCACCCCGGGCGCCGTGCGCGAGACGACGAGAAGGATAGTCGCGCTCACGAGCGCGGCCACGATTGCCGCCACGAGCGCCGTGGCGAGGCCTGTCTTGGGGGTCATGCGTGAAATCTCCGGGGGCTGTTACTCGTTGCGGGTCCTGGGCATCTCGAAAGCCAAGATGTCGTCGGCCTTGATCCAGTTGGGCGTCCCGTCGATAAAGCCGTCCCTGGCGCGCTTGGCCTGTTGCTTGGCAAGTTTGAGCTGACCTTCATAGAAATACGCCTCGGCCGATGCAAGCGCGGCTTGCGCCATGAATTGCTTCTTGGCGCCAACTGCCTGTGCCGCCTCGGCTTTCCGGGCGTAAGCGGCGGCCAGCATGCGGTAGCCCATGGCGGAGCTGTCCTCGCGGGCGAGCGCGGTGCGCAGGTTGCTGATGGCCTCGTCTACAAGTTTCGGATCGTTGGCGCCGATGAGCGCCTGGCCCAACATCACCCGGAGCAGCGGCTCGTTGGGCGCGAGCCGGACCGACTCGCGCAGCGGCGCGACCGCCGCGGCCGGTTTGCCGCTCTCGAACAAGAACTGGCCCTTGATCTCGTAGAAATAGGCCCAGTCGGGCTTGGCGGCGATCAGCGCGTCGATGAGCGGCGCGGCGACGTCCATGCCGGATTTCCGGTAGGTGGCGATTGCTCTCGCGTAATTGGCGGGCAGGCTCTGGTCGGTCTTTGGATAGCGGTTGAACGTGGTTTGCGGTTCGTCGAGAAAACCGAACAGCTTCGCCCGCATCAGGTCGTGCCGGAACTGGAGCTCGGGCGGATCGAGATTGTTGTAGTAGGGGCTCGTTTCCACCAGGTTCCGCAGTTGCACGATGCGGGTCTGCGGCAGCGGATGGGTCATCAGATAGGGATTGATGCCTTGAACGCCGACAAGCTTGCTGCCCATGAACTCGAAGGTCTCGAGCATGCCGCGCCCCGATTGCTTGGTGGCGTTGAGGAAGGTGATGGCGGCCTGATCGGCGGACGATTCCTCGTTTTGCCGGTAGGCGAGCAGGGTGCGGAAGGCGGCGTCGGTTCCCCCTCCGGCTATGCCCATGCCGGTTTCGCCCACCCCGGGCGCGCCGGCGAGCGCACCGCCGACCATCGCCGCGAGGCCAAGCAATTGCATCATGAGCGCCGCCGATTTGGCGCGCGAGACCTGGGTTCTGAGGCGAGAGAGGTGACCGCCGGTGATATGGCCGCTCTCATGGGCGATGACGCCGATCACCTGGTTGGGCGTTTTGGCGATCATCAACGCGCCGGCGTGCATGAACATGTTGTGCCCGTCGACGACGAAAGCGTTGAAGGCGGGGTCGTTGACGATGTGAATATTGATCGCCTGCGAGCCGAGACCGGCCGCGTCGAAGATCGGCTTGGCGTAGGCGCGGATCAGCGTCTCGGTTTCAGCGTCGCGGATCAGGCCGGCCGCGTCGGCCGAGGTCGACGCGATCTGGGCGGCGGCAAGCCCGCAGACGAAAATCGCGCGGAGCCGCCGCGCCTTCGATCGGATTGGACCTTGAGCCTGTGACGGCATGGTGTTCTGCTGTTCGCTTGGCGCGACGGGAAATCCGCGGCAAAGCCGCCGGTATCAGTCCATTTCCGCGCCGCCGCTTGGCTTGACGGTCGAATACGGCGACAACGTGACAGGTTCATGCAGGCGGAAACGCGAGGGGCACGCGCGTGCGCGCGCCTTCGCGTTTGGCTTGCATTCTAGCGCTGCCACCAGCCACGGCGGCGCGGCGTCTCCGGTTCGCCCGGACTGTCGGCGGGCGCTTCTCGTGACGGTTCCGGCTCGACCGGGCTTGCGAAGGCCTCACGCGCCTCGCCCCTGGGGGGCGCCTCCTCCTCGCGCGCGGCGCCTCTGCCGTTGTTCGCGTCATTGGCGGGAGGAGCGGCTCGCTCGCCCTGGGCCTCGATGCGGCCCTCGAGCGGTGCTTCTTCGCCCGGCGCTCTCGGCGGACGTTGCCCGGATCGGCCGCGACGGCCGCCGCGGCGGCCTCTGCGGCGCGGTCCTTTACGGGCTTGGCCACCGTCGTCTTTCGCTTCGCTGCTTCTCGGTTGCGCAGGCGCAGCGGTCCCCCGCTGCTCGGCGCGTTCCGGCCGCGGCTCGGCGTGTTCCTCCACCTCCTCATCGTGCCTCGGGCCGGCTTCG
>DATEMT010000135.1:0-5467 GCA_035275445.1 Methyloceanibacter sp.
TAATGGCGGCGGCGATGAAGGAAATGACGAAGCTCACGCGCAGCGCCGCGAGCGTGCGCGGCGCCGTGACGATGTCCCAAAAGCCGCTCGCTCCCAGCGACGCCGCCTTGACGGCGAGTGCTGCGAGCGGAAGCAGAACGATGAGGCTCAGATACGTTAAAGTGAAGCCGAGCGCCAACCCGAAACCGGGTAGGGCGCTCGGCCGCTTTAACGCCAGGCCGCGGGCGCCGGCCATATGCGTTATCCTTCTCGGTGGTTTTTCCCTCTAGTTGGTCGATTTCGGCTGGTAGACCTGGTCGAAGATTCCGCCGTCGTCGAAGTGCTTCGGCTGCGCCTTGGCCCATCCGCCGAACAACGGATCGTCGATCGAGACGAGCTTCAGCTCGGCGAACCGCGCCAGATCCTTGGGGTCGGCCGATTTGGGATCGGACGGCCGATAGTAATGATGGGCGATCAGTTTCTGCGCTTCCGGCGTGTAGAGGAAGTTGAGATAGGCTTCCGCCACTTTGCGCGAGCCCTTGGCATCGACGACCTTGTCGACGATGGTGACCGGCGGCTCGGCCTTGATCGACAGCGACGGCACCACGACCTCGAACTTGTCGGCGCCGAGCTCGTCGATGGCGAGGAAGGCCTCGTTCTCCCACGCAAGCAGGACATCGCCGATGCCGCGCTGGGCAAACGTCGTGGTCGAGCCCCGCGCGCCGGTGTCGAGCACCGGAACATTGGCGTAGAGATCCTTGATGAACTCCTTGTTCTTGGCCTCGTCGTGACCGAATTTGCCGTCGGCCCACGCCCAGGCGGCGAGGTAGTTCCAACGGGCGCCGCCCGACGTCTTCGGGTTCGGCGTGATCACCTCGACGCCCGCTTTGGTCAGGTCGCCCCAATCCTTGATGCCCTTGGGATTGCCCTTGCGCACCAGGAAGACGATGGTCGAGGTGTAGGGCGAGGAATTGTTGCCCAACCGCTTCTGCCAATCGGCATTGATCAGGCCGGCTTTGGCGATCTGGTCGATGTCGCCCTGAAGCGCGAGCGTCACCACGTCGGCTTGCAGCCCGTCGATCACGGCGCGGGCCTGCTTGCCCGAGCCGCCATGTGACTGCTCGATGGTGACGTTGTCCCCGCCCTTGGCCTTCCAATCCTTGATGAAGGCCGCGTTCACCTCCTTGTAGAGCTCGCGGGTCGGGTCGTAAGACACGTTGAGAAGTGTGGTGTCGGCTAATGCGGCGCCGGCGCCGAGCGCGAGGCCGAGCGCGGCAGCGGCCGCAAGGGTTTTTCGCAGTGTCGTCATCGGGTCATCTCCTTTGTCCTTTAATACTCTAAACTCTATCAAGTCAGTCGTATTTAAGGAAGCGAAGCCGATACCTTTGTTTTGTCGGGAAGCGAATGCCCGTAGCGCCAAACCGCCGGGGCGGGAAAAAAGTTCCCCTTGCCTGAGGCCCGAAGCTAGCTTGCGCGCCTTTTTCGCGGGGATCGGCCCGTTCCCAAGCCGTGGCCGGCGATGGATTGGGCGATAGTGGTTCGGTCGAGAACGTCGCGGGCCGATTCGGTCACTTTGGCGAACACCCGCCTTATTTCGCAGGTCGCCTCGTTCCTACAGTCCGGACAGCGGCGATAGGCGATTTTGCTCAAGCACGGCAGCGGCGCGATCGGGCCGTCGATGATCCTGAGCACGCGCCCGAACGTGATCTGCTCGGGCGGCAGCAGTAATCCATAGCCGCCGAGCCGGCCCCTGCGGCTCGCGACGATGCCGTGGCGCTTCAAGTCCAAGAGGATCTGCTCGAGGAATTTGCGCGGGATGCGCTGCTCAGCGGCGATGTCCGCGATCATCATATTGTCGACGCCCGCGAGCGCGATCAACGCCCGCAACGCGTACCGTGCCTTCTGCGAGATCACCTTGGAATCGCCCTGGAAACCCTATCTGCTGGATCGGATATAGGGTTTCAGTCGTTATTACAACCGCCGCAGATGCCGCCTGTGCTGCGGCCGCGTTTCCTTTCGGCCGCTCAAAGAAACTCTTGCGGCGCGGTCTCGGTTTGGCGCAATTCTTGCCGGCGTTATTCCCAAGGTAGCTCAGCTCATGACGGCCAGGACGGGAGAAAGCACGGCTTCGGCGGCCGCGCAAAAAACCGCGGTCGCGGTCCTTGCCGCCATCAGCATCTGCCATCTCCTCAACGACGTGATCCAGTCGCTGATCGTGGCGCTCTATCCCATGATCAAGGAGAGCCTCGCGCTCGATTTCCGCCAGATCGGGCTCATCACCTTCACCTTCACCTTCACCGCCTCGGTGCTTCAGCCGCTGGTCGGCTTCGTCACCGACCGCTACCCCACGCCCTATTCGCTCGTGGCCGGCATGGGCTGCTCGCTGATCGGCCTCGTCATCGCCGCCTTCGCCTCGACTTACGGCCTGGTGCTCGTCGCCGTCGGGCTGATCGGGATGGGGTCTTCGGTGTTTCACCCCGAATCGTCGCGGGTCGCGCGCCTCGCCTCGGGCGGCCAGCACGGTCTTGCCCAATCGGTGTTCCAAGTCGGCGGCAATTTCGGCACCGCGCTCGGTCCGCTGCTCGCGGCCTTCGTCGTGCTGCCGTTCGGGCAAGGAAGCATCGCCTGGTTCTCGATCGTCGCCCTGATCGGCATGGTCATGCTGGCCGCGATCGGTTCCTGGTACGGCCGCACGCTGAAATTCAACAACACCGCGCCGACGAAGGAGCGCGAAGCGATCCACGAGCTGACCCACGGCAAGGTGCGGAAGACGGTCGCGCTCCTGATGGCGCTGACCTTCTCCAAGGATTTCTACCTCGTCAGCATCACGAGCTTCTACACCTTCTATTTGATCCACACGTTCGGCCTCTCGGTACGAAGCGCGCAGCTTTACTTGTTCCTGTTTCTGTTCGCGGTCGCCGCGGGCACGGTGATCGGTGGCCCGATCGGCGATCGCATCGGAACGCGGCGCGTGATCTGGTGGTCGATTCTCGGCGTGCTGCCCTTCACGCTCGCGCTTCCCTATGTCGGCTTGCTCGGCACAGCGATCTTGAGCGTCATCATCGGGCTCATCCTCGCCTCGGCCCATCCGGCGATCATTGTCTACGCGCAATCCTTGATTCCGGGCCGGGTCGGCATGGTGGCCGGCCTCTTCTTCGGTCTTGCCTTCGGCGTCGCCGGCATCGGCGCCGCCTTTCTCGGCTGGCTTGCCGATGCGACCAGCATCACCTTCGTCTACCATATATGCGCGTTCCTCCCGGCGATCGGGCTGCTCGCGGTGTTCCTGCCGGAAATGGCAAAGCCGAAGCGAGCGCCGGCGCGGCGCAAGACGTGAACGGGCCGCTTGACGGGCTCTCGGCCGCTCCGGCCATAGTGACGCGCAATCCACAGCGGCGATTTTTTTTATCCACAGGGAAGCCCGGCCCGGTCGCCGCCGCCGCCCGCGCGCGGCGGCAAGGTGTTGGAAACGCAAGCGATGCGACCGCTGACGCGCGCCGCCGCCGCGGCGAAGGCCGACTGAGACAGCGGCCCTCCCTTTGTGATTAGATGACTGGCAGTGAGGCCGCCCGGCCGAGGCACGCCGGGACCTTGCAAGACTTGCCGGGCGCGGCGGCCAGGCAGGGTTCTTTCGGTCTTGCGTGAACCTGCCAGCCCGCTCTCGGTCGTTGGAACCACCACCATGCACGAGGGGCAGCAATGCGTGACATTCGCGGGGACCTGCAAGACCGGGCCGCTCTCTTGGGAGAGCAGATCAGCGCCCAGGAAACACAATTCGACCAACTCATCGAACAATTGAAGCGTGAGCACGACACGCGGCTCGAAGATTTCAGGGCCGAGCTCGATGCGGTAAACCGGCTGATGGAGCTCGAACTCCGCCGCATCGAGACGGCGCCGCCGAGCCCAAGGGCGCAGGCGCACGAGCAAATGGGCCAAGCGGCCCATCAGCCTCACCATCATCACCTCCAGCCGCAAGCGCAGCCGCAAGTTATGCATCAACCGGCGCAAGCGCAGCCGCAAGCTCAGCATCAGCCGCAAGTTCTGCATCAGCAGGCACAGGCCCCGCTGCCGCCGCAGCCGCAAGCTCCGCATCAGCACGTCCAGGCGCAGGCGCAGCCTCAGCGGCAACCGCAGCAGCCCTTGGCCGATTTCCTCATCCGCTGCCTCAATGAAGCGGGCGCCATGCCGCGTGAGGATCTCCGCCGGCTCGCGTTGCAGGAGGGCTATTTCATCGATGCGGAAACCGCCGACCGCGGCGTGCACGCGACGCTGATCAACGTGGTGAAGGCCGGTCTCATCCGGCAATTGCCCAACGGCAATTTCGCCCCGGCGACCGTGCTCGACACGATCAGGCTCAGGCGGGCGATGTAGCCTTCGAAGAATCTGCGAGCGCCGGAGTCTTCGCAGGCTCCGGCGCTTCCTTCGGCGTAATCGCGCCGTTCTCGCCTCCGCGCAAAAGCTCGGCCACGTCGCTGCGGACCTTGTCCTCGGCATAGCGCGCGAGCGCCTTGCGGTCGGGGAATTGATCGAGCGGCATCGGCGGCCCGATGCGGAGATAGGCGTCGATCGGGCCGAGCCCGAGCAGGCGCCATGCGTGCGGTCCCAAATCCATGTCGCCGTACCAGGCGACGAGGTGGCGCCCGCGCCGGCACAGCGGCAGCCCGTAGACTTTATTGTAGGTGAGCGCGAGCGTCTGCGCCGAGACCGTGGTCCCCATCGGCGTCGCTGCGGCGGGCTTCGCCGCGGCGAACAGCGAGGTCTTGAACGGGATCACGCTATTGCCGTCGCTCGAAGTGCCTTCGGCGAACAGCACGATGTGGTCGCCGGCCGCAAGCCGGGCCAGGATCTCATTCGCCTTGTCGCCGACTTCGCTCCGCCTGGCGCGGTCCACGAACACCGAGCGCTGCAATTTCGCGAGCCAGCTCACGAACGGCCATGAGGCGACTTCCTGCTTCGCCACGAACGAGACCGGCGCCACCGCAGAGAGCACGGTGATGTCGAGCCACGACACATGGTTCGAGATCAGGAGCACGCCCTGCTCCTCGGCCACCTTGCCGTCGATATGGAGCCTGACGCCGACGAGCTTGCAGACTTGGCGATGGTACCAATGGGGGAAGCTGCGGGCGTAGCGCGAGCCGGCGGCAAGAAAGAGAAGCTGCAATGGCATCAACGGCAGCGTCAAGGCGAAGAAGGCGCCGAGAACCAGGAAGGCACGCAAGCTTCTCATGACAATCCTGCTAAGGTCGTCCCGTTCTCACGCCGGTTTACGATTTGCCGTTCTTGAGGGGCATGCCGAAGAGTTCGAGCCGGTGGCCGATGAGGCGAAAGCCGAGGTCGCGCGCCACAGCCTCCTGAAGCCGCTCGATCTGCTCGTTGCTGAACTCGATCACCTCGCCGGTCTTGACGTTGATGAGGTGATCGTGGTGGCCGAGTCCGGCGGGCTCGTAACGGGCGCGGCCGTCGCCGAACTCGTGTCGCTCGAGAATGCCCG
>DATEMT010000136.1:0-6724 GCA_035275445.1 Methyloceanibacter sp.
CTTGCACTTGCAAGCTTCGCCCGCGAACACGGAAGAGGGCGCCGGAAACATCAAAAATCCCAATGAAATCAGCACAAAACCACTTGCGATCACGCTCCGCATGGGTTCACTCCCTTCGCTGAGGAAGCACCAATGTACACGTTTTGTTCTCATTGGGGAAGAGGGTGAAGAGGGTGGTGAAAGGGATTGTGAAAGGCCGGTAGGACCGCTCAGGCGCGTTCGACGAAACTGTCCACGACCTTCTTCTGGCCGGCCTTGTCGAAATCGACCGTGAGCTTGTTGCCGTCGATCTGGACCACGCGGCCATAGCCGAATTTCTGGTGGAACACGCGCATGCCGATGGTGAGCCCTGCGCCCGCGGCCGTGCTTGAAGCGACAAGCGTGCCGTCGATGGTGATCGGACCGCGAGATGCCGGTCCGCCCGCGGCGCGGTTCCGCTTGGCGCGCTGCCAGCCAGGCGTCTCGTAGAAGCCGCTCGCGAACAAGGTCTCGGCCGTATCGAAGCGGCTCGGCCCGTAACCGCGCAAACCCTTGTCTTCGGCGACTTCGACGTGAGCGACCGGAAGCTCGTCGATGAAGCGCGAGGGGAGCGCCGTCTGCCACGTGCCGTGGTTGCGGCGGTTCTGGGCGAAGGTGATCTTGGCGAATTTCCGCGCGCGGGTGAGACCGACATGAGCGAGCCGGCGCTCCTCTTCGAGCCCGGCCCGGCCCGAATCGTCGAGGCTCCGCTGATGCGGCAGAAGACCTTCGTCCCAACCGGGCAGGAACACGGCGTCGAATTCGAGCCCCTTCGCCGAGTGCAGCGTCATCAGATTGACGCGGTCGGCCCCTTCCTCGGTCTCGGCGTCCATGACCAGGCTGACATGCTCGAGGAAGCCCGCGAGCGTGTCGAACTCCTCCATGAAGCGGATCAGCTCCTTCAGGTTCTCGAGCTTCGACTGCGCCTGCGGCGAGCGCTCGGCCTGCCACATGCCGGTATAGCCAGACTCATCGAGGATGAGCTCGGCGAGCTCGGTGTGCCGCATGGTGTCGATCAGCGAGCGCCAGCGGTCGAAGGCGGCGATCAGGTCTTGCAGGGCTTTGCGCGGCTTGGGCTTGAGCTCCTCGGTCTCGGTGAGGAGCCGCGCCGCCTGGAACAGCGGCACGCTTTGCGCGCGGGCGAGCTGATGCAGCGATTTGAGACTGGATTCGCCGAGCCCCCGCCGCGGCGTATTGAAGATGCGCTCGAATTTGAGGTCGTTGGATGGATTGAGCGTCACCTCGAAATAGGCGGTCGCGTCCCTGATCTCCTGGCGCTCGTAGAAGCGCGGGCCGCCGACGACGCGATAGGGGAGGCCGAGCGTGATGAAGCGGTCCTCGAAGGCGCGCATCTGGAACGAGGCGCGCACCAGGATCGCAATCTCGCTCAAGGCATGGCCCTGTCGCTGAAGCTGCTCGATATCCTCGCCGATGACGCGGGCTTCCTCCTCGTCGTCCCAGCAGCCCTCGACCGCGACCTTCTCGCCGGGCGCGCCGTCGGTGCGGAGCGTCTTGCCGAGACGCCCCTTGTTATGCGCGATGAGGCCCGAGGCCGCGCCGAGGATATTGCCGGTCGAACGGTAATTGCTCTCGAGCCTGATGACCTTGGCGCCGGGGAAGTCGGTCTCGAACCTCAAGATGTTGTCCACTTCGGCACCGCGCCAGCCGTAGATCGACTGGTCGTCGTCGCCGACGCAGCAGATGTTGCGGTTGCCCTGCGCGAGCAGCCTGAGCCACAGATATTGGGCGACGTTGGAGTCCTGGTACTCGTCAACCAGCGTGAACAGGAAGCGCTGCTGATATTTTTCGAGCACGTCGGGGTGGTCCTGAAACAGCCGCAAATTCTCCAGGAGAAGATCGCCGAAATCGGCGGCGTTCAGTTCCTTGAGCCGCAACTGATAGAGCGCGTAGAGGTCGCGCGCTCTGCCGTTGGCAAAGGCCAAGCTCTCGCCTTCGGGCACGCGCTTCGGCACCAGGCCCCGGTTCTTCCACCCGTCGATCATCGATGCGAGCACCCGCGCCGGCCAGCGCTTCTCGTCGATGTTCTCCGCCTCGAGCAGTTGCTTGAGCAGCCTGACCTGGTCGTCGGTGTCGAGCACGGTGAAAGACGGCTTGAGATCGACGAGCTCGGCGTGGCGGCGGAGGATCTTGACGCCGATGGCGTGGAAGGTGCCGAGCCAGGGCATGCCTTCGACCACGCCGCCGATCAGCTCGGCGACGCGGACCTTCATCTCGCGCGCCGCCCTGTTGGTGAAGGTGACGGCGAGGATCTGCGAAGGCCACGCCCGGCCGAGGCTCAAGATATGGGCGATGCGAGTGGTGAGCACGCGGGTCTTGCCGGTGCCGGCGCCGGCCAGCACGAGCAGCGGGCCGTCGAGCGTCTCGACCGCCTCGCGCTGCTCGGGATTGAGCGCATCGAGATAGTGGCCGGGCCGGCGCATGGCCCGTTCCGAGGTGGACTTCTCCCGGTCCTCGGGCCGAGGCAAGGCTTGAAGCGCGGCAGAGCGAATCTTCGTCATTGAGAATCGACTATAGCATTCCCGCAGGGCAAGAAGGGCAGCGCGGCCGAATCGCTCGGCATTCGGGCCGTCTGTCCTTCTTCCAGATGTGGCGATGCTGTCGGCGGCGCGCCAGCAGCCTCACTCGGCCTGGGGCGCCTTCTTGACCGGCGGGGGATTCCACTTGCCGGTCAAGGCATCGGATTTCGGCGCATAGAGACGCATGGTTAGATTGAACGGTCCCTTCGGCGCGGGCAGCCAGTTCGCTTCCTTGTCGGCGCCCGGGCTCCCGGTCTGGAAGTAGAGATCGAGCGAGCCGTCGTCGTTGTACTTGAACTTCATCCAGCTCGACACGGCGAAGCGGTTGAGCGTGTTCGCGACCTGAAAGCCGTCGGTATCGTAAAGCGTGATCGACCAGAAGGCGTCGACGGGCGGCAAGTCGGTCTTGTCGAAATGGATCGTGTAGGCTTGCGCGCCATCGAGCGGCTTGCCGTCGCTGTCGGCGAGATTGAGCGGATAGATCGCATCCTCGGGCAGATTGGCGCCCAGGCCCTGTTGGGCGACGATGGCGCGCTTCAGGTAGTAGTTGCCGTAGACGCCCATCGTATCGGTGTTCATCGACCATCCGTTGGCGACGCGCGCCAGGGTGGGGACCTTCCACGCCATCAGCGCAAGCGCATCTTTCGGCGCGGTCTCGAGCGCCTTCTTCACGGCAGGGTCGGCCTTGTCGAGGTCGAAGCTCTGGCCCGCCACGAAACCGATGCGCGCAAGCCGCGCGATGATCGGCTGGTCGGTGATGTGAGGCGGGGTGAGCTTGAGCAGCTCGGCCGCGTAGGCGAAGAACTTGCCGGCCGGCATGGTGTCGACCTGCTCTTTCGGCGGCGTCTTCATGTCGATGGCGGGGTCGATCTTGACCGCGACCGGCACGGCATCCTTGCCCCATTGCGACAGTGGCGTGATCTTGTAGCCCGCTTGAATCTTGTGCACGGCGTCGTAGTCGGTAGGTCCGTCGGTCTTGGTGCGGCCGATGATCCAGACATGCGGCGTGGGCGCTGGGATGCGCGTGAACCCTTGCGGGACCTCGCCGGTCCAGCCTGGAGGCGTGACGAGGAAATTGGCGGCTTCGGTTCCGGTCGTGCGCCAGCCCGGCGAGGCGAACACGTCGGTCCACATGTCGAGCATGGGCAGGAGGTAGTAGCGTCCGCCGGTATCGGGCGCCGAGATCACCAGCGGCTCCTTGGTGAGATCGAGCCAGGCGGAGGAGTAGAGCGTGTCGAAATTTGGCCTGACCACCGCCCGCATATCCGCGGTCGGGTAGGCCGGTACGTTGACGAACGTGTTCGCCCGCCCTTTGATCGGGTCTTTGCCGGGCTCGGCATTGGTCAATTGGAGCCGCGTCACATCCATGGTGATCAGCGGATAGAAATAGACATAGGCGTCGATGCCGATGGCGCGCGCCTCGTCCTCGCTGACGGGTTCGGCCGCCTGTGCCGCGCCGAACAAGCCGGCCGTCAGCACCGCCATGACGATCGCGGCAAGCGCGCCGTGCCAAGCGCGGGTTTTCTTTTCGGCGAACGTCACGCGACGCGAAACACCGTCAACTGCGAATTTCATGCCATCCCTCCTACACTTCGTCTTTCGATCATGCTGGGCTCAACCTAGTCGTTCCGGTCGCTTGTTCAAGGGACCGCTGCGCGCGCTTATATCAGGTTCGACGCGCCCGATGACAACACCTCGACCTTGTCGCCGATGCCGATCGTGCCCTCGTTGTCGGGGATCAGGTATTGGCCGAAGATCGCGCCGCCGTCCCGCGCGCGATGAAAGCGCTGCAACGTTCGCAACGGCTCGTAAGGGTCGATCTGCGCGCCCGTGTCGGGATCGCGCGTCGTGATCGCGCAGCGAGCGCAAGGCGCCGCCACGCGGAAGCGGACGGCGCCGATCGCGATCTCGCGCCAGGTATCTTCCGCGAAAGGGGCCGCGCCCGAAACCACGAGGTTCGGCCGGAACCGGCGCATGTCGATGTCGCAGCCGGCGCGACCGCTCAAATCGGTAAGCGAGTCCGTCGATGTGAGCAGGATCGGCGTCACGTCGGCGAAGCTGACATGGTCTTCGCCGGCGTTGATGGGCGTCTCGACGGGGCGGCCTCTTGGGTCGGCGAGATAGACGAGCCGGAGCGGCGCGCCGAGCAGAAGCGAAAGAAAACTGTCGGCTTTGGGGCCTGCCGCCACCGCGCGCACACTGTCCTCCCAGATCGTCACCGTCTCTTCGCACGCGCCGTGCCGCGGGGTGGCGACGAAGCGGGTTCCGGCATGGTCATGGCGCAGGACAATGCCGTCCGGCTTGGTTTCGACCTCGACCTGCACCATGCTGGGCATTTGCTGGATGGTCTGGAACCGCGCCGATGCATCGACGACCAGCCAGCGGCGGTCGCCCTCAAGTCCGATCAGCTCGACCTTGGCCGTGTTGCGCCGAACGCCGCGCAAGCTCTTCACCGGATAGCAGTGGATCTCCGCGAGTTCCGCCATGGCCGGGCATGATCGGCCGACGAACACGGCCGCGCAAGTTTTGCCGGTCGCGGCCGACACAAATCGCGACATAAATCAAGACGGAATGAGCGAATATGACAACCCGCCGCATGCTTCCCTTGCCGCGGTTTCAGGTTGCCAAAACGAAGCGAGATCAGTAGGACGGCGATATTAAGGCTGCCGCCGTTGGAGGATGTCTATGGCGGTTCGGTTCAGCGGCAAAAATCATAGGCGATATCAAGCGCCGGCGCTTCGCCGGTCCGCGTCTTGCGCCGCGCCGGCCGGCTCGACCTTGCGGCTCATATTGAACGGGGTTTGTCCGATGCGTGTGTTGATATTCGTCCTGTCGCTCGCCGTGGCGAGCGTTCCCCAGGTCGTGCTCGCCGCCGATACGGCCGAGCCGCAGGCCGCTGAAGCGCAACCGCAACTTCTCGATCAAGCCGCGCTCGACCAGCTCGTGGCCCCGATTGCGCTCTATCCCGACACGCTTCTCGCCCAAGTGCTGATGGCTTCGACCTATCCGCTCGAAGTGGTGCAGGCGGCGCGGTGGCAAGCCGCGAACAAGAAGCTCAAGGGCGACGCGCTCAAACAGGCCGTGGAGAAGCAGGATTGGGACGCGAGCGTCAAGGCGCTGGTCACGGCGCCGACCGTCCTCAGCATGATGAACGACCAGCTCGATTGGACCACGGATCTCGGCAACGCAGTTCTGGCGCAACAGGCCGACGTCATGGACGCAGTCCAGCGGCTCCGGACCAAGGCGCAAGACAACGGCAAGCTTACGACCACCAAGCAGCAGACCGTCTCGGTCGCCCAGCAGGAAGGCAAGCAGGTCATCGTCATCGAGCCCGCGTCGCCCGAAACGGTTTATGTGCCCTATTACGAGCCGCAAGTCGTCTACGGGACGTGGCCGTATCCGAGCTATCCGCCCTATTACTTCCCGCCGGCGCCCGGTTGGGTCGTGGGCGGAGCGATCGCGACCGGCCTCGCCTGGGGCGCGGCCTTCGCCATCGGCAACGAGATCTGGGACAATCACAATTACTTCAACTGGGGCCGCGGCGATATCGACGTCGATATCAATCGAAACGTCAACATCGACCGCAACAACATCAATGTCGGCAAGTGGGAGCACAACTCCTATCACCGGCGCGGCGTGAAATACGACAACAACCAGGTCAGGAACAAATTCAACAAGGCCAACACTTTGCCCGCCGACCGCAATCTCGACCGCGGACGCGGTGGCGAGCAGGGGCTGAGGCCCGGCACCGGTGACCTCAAGCCGGGCGGCGACCGTCCGGATTTGGGCGGCGCGGGACAAAGGCCTGACGTCGGTCAAATTCAACAAGGGCTAAAGGAACGAGCGGGGCAAAGGCCCGACGCCGGTCAGATTCAACAAGGGCTAAAGGAACGAGCGGGACAAAGGCCTGACGCCGGTCAGATTCAACAAGGGCTAAAGGAACGCGGAGGCGCGCAAGCGGCGCTTAAGGACAAGAAGCCTGATCTTGGTCAGGCAAAAGCAAAAGGAAAACCGGGGGGTAACGGCTTCGATCCAAGCGACGGCCGCAAAGCCAAGGATTTTTCCCAGCGAGGTCAAGCGAGCCTGGGCAATCGCGGCGCCAACGACTTCTCCCGGCCCAAGGGTGGCGGCGGCGGTCCCGCGATGAGGAAGGGCGGCGGCGGCGGTCC
>DATEMT010000137.1:0-6870 GCA_035275445.1 Methyloceanibacter sp.
AAGCCGAACAGGCCCCGGGTGAAGTCGCTGCCGAAGGAGCCTCGGCCCGGGCGCGGCCGCATGTTGGGACGCCAGTCCTGGGCCACCTGATCGGTGTCATAAGACGGCTCGCTGACGTAACCCCGTCCCTCCAGCACCGCCGTCATGCGCGGGTCGTGGCCGTAGAGGTCGTTGAACGTCGTCAACGAACCGTCCTCGTTCACCCTCAAGGTGAAATAGGTGACGTAGACGGGGATTTTCTGGTCGAGGGCGACGTGATGGTCGTCGCCCGCGTCGAACGTCGCTTCGACCTGGGCCGCGCTCCAGCCTTTGTCCTTTTTCAGGATGGCCTGCGCCAGCAGGTTCGGATTCTGCACGCGCATGCAGCCATGGCTCTCGGCGCGCACCGCGTTGGCGAACAGGAATTTCTGCGTCGTGTCGTGCATGTAGACGTCGTGGGAATTGGGGAACAAGAACTTCACGCGGCCGAGCACATTGCTTGGTCCCGGCGGCTGCACGAGATCGAATTTGCGGATGTCGTTTTGGCTCCAGTCGATCGAATCGGGATCGATGTCGCGGTTGCCGTATTTGATGCGCAACCCGTGGCGTTTGAGCACGGCGGTATCCCAACCGCCGCCGAAGAAGCCGCCGCCTTGTCCCATGTAGGGCGCGATCTCGTCGTTCTTGATGGAGTTGGGAACGTTCCAATAGGGATTGAACACGATCTCTTCCATCTCGTCGCTGATCACGGGCGTCTGCGTCTTGGGTTTGCCGACGACGACGCGCGCGGTGAGGATCGGCGTGCCCTCTTCGACCACGCGCAAGGTGAACTCCGGAATGTTGACCGTCACGTAGAACGGCCCGAGATCGTGGGGCAGCCAGCGCCAGCGCTCCATATTGACGAGAATCTGGCGAATGCGCGCCTCGCCGCCGACCGGCCGCGCCTGCTGTCCCTGATTGAGCAGCCGCCGCGTGCCCGGGCCGACGGCACCGTCGGCGCCCACGCCATGCGAAGCCTGGAACGCGCGCACCGCCTCGCGCACGGCCTCGTCATATTTGTTTTCGTTCGAACCGGCCGGAAGCTCGAGCCGTTTCCTGAGAAGTGCAACCTGCTCGTGCTCCATGCCGAACTTGAGCACGGGGCCGGCGGGAATGACGACGATGTCTTCCTTGACCTCTTCGACCTTGCCGCCTCTGAGCTCGATCAACTTCTGCCGCAGCGCCTCGAATTGGGGCTGGTCGGGCTGGAAGCTCCGCAGATAGGCCGCGGGGTCGGACCGGATGGCGATCGATTCGAGCACCTCGGAGGGATTGGGGAGCGCGAGCGTCGGATCGAGGTTCTTGCTGACGCGCAAAGGCTCGATGCGACCGCCGCGGGCGTCCTTGGCGTAGTTCAGCACCGCGTAGCTCACCTTCATCTCGGAATCGGCGAGCCAGTCCTTGGCTTGCGGATCGGAGGCGCTGAACGAGGCGGTATCCGGCAGGCTGTAGTCCGAGGCGCGCAAGCCGAAATCGTCGGCCTTGGCGATCTCGGCCATCACCATTTTGGCGCGCGGGTTGAGCCCGTTGTCGTCGACCCAAAGGAGATCGCGGTCGGGCGCGCCGTAATATTCGACAAGCGCGTTCCGCTGGGAGCTGTCCGCATCGGACTTGGCGGAGACGAGGCCTTGGACGGCAATCCGCAATCCGTCGGCCGGCGTGATCAGGTCGGCCGGCCCGTTCGGCTCCGCCGCGAATCCAGGGACGCTAAGAGCGGCCGCGGCGAGCAGCCCCAATGCCACGCTTCTCATGTTCTGGCTCCCTAACGGCCAAGCGTCGGATGATTCCCCGCGAATCCCGTCCCATCCGACTAGCACCGAAAACGGCTCAAATTTTGGCCGATAATGTCGGAGCAGAAAAGGCCAAATCAAGCCAAAGCGAGGATTTCTTCTATGGAAAGATGGCCCGGCACAACGGTGATCGGGACCGGGAAGGTGCCGGCGAGCCTGCCTCCTGCAAGATTTGCCACGAGCGGCCCCGGGCCCGAGGGGTCCTTCGAGGCGCCGAGCACGAGCACGCCGATATCCTCGTCCTCCTCGATCAGCTTGGTGATTTCCTGCGATTTCATCCCTTCGCGCACGATTTCCTCGGGTTCGAGCCCCTCGAAGCCCATGGTCTTCAGCTTGCGCCCGAACAGGCGGAACACCGCCTTCGCCTTGGAATGTCCCTCCTCGCGTGCGACCTCCTCGACGGCGAGCCACTGAAAATCGACGTCGGGCTCGATGACATAGAGGAGGGCGAGTTGGCCTGCCGTCCGCTGCGCCCGGCTTGCGGCAAAGGCAAGCGCGCTCTCGCATTCCGGCGTCTCGTCGACGACGACGAGAAATTTCCGCCGGTGGCCTTCGGCGAAAATCTGCCGCTTCCGCCGCGCGCTCGCTTGCGCCGCGGTTTCGCTCGGTTTGGGCGGGGACTTCTTCGCCGCCTTTTTTGGCTTTTTTTGCGACATGGCGTTACGGGGTCATGGGCGTCGATCCCGCCGTCAGGCAAGGTCGATTGCGTAACGTTTGAGATCGGCGAATTCGACGATCGCGAGCGTCGCTTCATGGGTCGCGGCGAGAACGACGCGCGGCGCATGGCCGGCTTCGAGCGCTTCACGCCAGCGCGCCGCGCACAGGCACCAGCGATCGCCGGGCTTCAGTCCCGGGAAATCGAAGTCCGGTTGCGGGGTGGAGAGATCGTTGCCGCGCGCTTTGGAGAAGGCGAGGAACTCCGCGGTGACTTCGACGCAGACCGTGTGCAATCCGAGATCGTCCGGCCCGGTATGGCAGCAGCCGGTGCGGAAGAAACCGGTCAGCGGCCGCTCCGAGCAGCCCTGCAACGGCTCGCCATAGACGTTGCGCTGCGCCGATAGCGGCTCTTGGCGTCGCTCCTGCATGGCGGGGGATAGTGCCCGATGGCGCGGCGCTCGGGAAGCCTCAACGGTGCGGGTTGCGGTCGGGAAGCGTCATCTCCCCCGGTTTTGCCAGCAGCGCTTTGAGCTGAGCCGGGGTCAGCACCGGCACGGGCGGGCCGGCGTCCTTGGTGGCGAGCGCGGCCAGCACCGCCGGCGATTGCGCGGCCTTGCCGGCCTCGTCCGGGATCGGCGGCTCGAATCCTCCGGCTTTGAGCACGTCGCCGCATTCCTTCGGCAGTTGCGCCATGGTGAGCGGCGGCTTCCCCTTCCACGACGAGGCGCCGGCGGGGGCCTGGGCCGTCGCGATCGCCGCCGTCTTCAGCATGGCGTACCAATTGGTGAGCTCCTGGCCGCACCCATCGTCGCCGGCGGGCGGCTTCTGATCCTCGCATCCTTCCGCCCCCGGCGGGCACGCGAGCCGCACGTGGAAATGATAGTGATGGTTCCACCATGGCCTGACCTTGCCGAGCCAAGCTGTGTCCTTCCCGGCCTGCGAAGCCTGCTGGCACAGCGCCTTCTTGATGGCCGGATGCACGAAGATGCGCGCGACCTGGGGGTAGCTGGCGGCGCGCTTGATGAGTTTCACCTGGAGCAAGGTGAAGACTGCGGGATCGACGGTGAAGGGATCTTTCAGCATCGAGACCGCCTCCATGTCCTCGCGTTCTTCCGGCGAAAGATTGCGGTCGGGCATGGGCGTGAGCCAGATATCGGCGTCGAGACCGATCTGGTGGCTGGTGTGGCCGCTCAACATCGGGCCGCCGCGCGGCTGCGACATGTCGCCGATGAGGAGGCCGGGCCAGCCGTCGAACGCATGCGCGTCGCTCGCGAGCCGCTCAAGATAGTCGATCAGACGCGGATTGCCCCAGTTGCGGTTCCGGGTGAGACGCATCACCTGCCAGTCGGGGCCGTTGATCGGCAGCGACACGCCGCCGGCGAGGCAGCCCTTGGCATAGCCGCCGATCGACCTTGCGGCGAGGGGGGCGGGCTCGGGCGCCGCCGCGAACAATTCGCGCGCGATGGGCGATTTGGGCTTGGGCGGGGTCTTCTTGGCGGTCTTCGGCTTGGGCTTCGCAGGCGCGGCGACAGTCTGGGGCTCGAGCGGCTGCTGCGCCAGGGCCGCTGCGGCAAAAATTATGAGAATGAGGCTCAAGCCAAACCTGAGCATTCGCCCCTCGGTTCCCCCAAGGCTCTTATAGGCGCTCCGAGCCTACCACAAATGACGGCCGCAATTGGCAGGTCTCGCGCTCGCGACGCGGTGAAGCCGCGAGCATTCAGTCAATCTTCAGGGGTGAGGTCTAAAATCAGGGGCGAGGCTTGAGACAAGCGAGCCGCCCTTGACCGGGGGCGGGCAGCCTCCGACATCCAAGCGAACAGGGAGACGACGACATGCGATGGAGCGTGCTTCCGGCCATCCTCTTTGGCCTCATCTTTTCGCTGCCGAGCATCGCCCGGGCTGAGATCGTCGCCAGGATCAACCTGTCGAGCCAGCGCATGGCCGTCTTCGTCAACGGCGCGCCGCGCTACAACTGGCCGGTCTCGACCGCAAGGCCGGGCTACCGCACGCCGACCGGAACCTTCAAGCCGACCGCGCTTGTCCGCTACCACCGCTCCTCTATCTATGAAGGCTCGCCGATGCCCTATTCGATCTTCTTCCTGCGCGGCTACGCCATTCATGGCTCCTACGAGATCAAGCATCTCGGGCGCCCGGCCTCCCATGGCTGCATCAGACTGCACCCCGCCAACGCCGCCGCGCTCTACTCGCTCGTACAGCGTTACGGCACCGGCAACACCACCATCAAGATCGCCTACTAGTCATCGCCTGCTGGTTAGCGTGCGCAGTCGGAAGGCGCCGGCGCGCCGCGGAAGCGGTCGCTCATCCACGCCAGCGCCTGGCCCGCGCTTTTCTGGGCGGCGAAGGTATGGCTCACGCCGGGAAGCAGGATCGAGTGCACGCGTGTCCCTTGCTTGCACAAGAGCTCGGCGAACTGCTTGGTGATCTCCGGCCTGACGGTGGTGTCGGCCGTGCCTTGGGCGATGAACACGGGCGCACCGGCCGGGGTCTGGCCCGGCGTATTCTTCTGCATGATTCCGCGCCACGGCTCGATCTCGGTCGGATCGGCCTTGAGGAACTGAATCTGATTGAGCGGTTTCTCCGCTTTCTCGATGGCCGAGAACTCGGCGAGCGACTCGATGCAGTCATGCGCCATCGCCTCGTAAGGACGCGTGGCGGCGGGGTCGACCAGGTTCGCGATCGGGATGTCGTAGAGCCTCGACCACGAATAGATCGTCATCGCGGTCAGCTCTTTGCCGGTCGATGTGGTTTTGTCGGCATCGAACAGCTCGGCGAGAAAAGTGGCCGGCGCCGCCGCCGCGACGCCGACGAGCTTGAGCTCGGGCGCGTAGCTTGCCGCAAGCTCGCCGGTATAAAGCGCGGCGTGGCCGCCCTGGCTGTGGCCCCACACCGCGAACCGGTTCGATGCGCCAGTGCTCGGCAGCGCGATCGCCGCGCGCACCGAATCGAGCACGGCGCGTGCTTCGCTCACGCCGATGAGATAAGGGTGGATCTGGCCGGGCACGCCGAGACCGGGATAGTCGGTGGCAACCACCACATAGCCCTGCGCAAGGATATTGGCCAAACCCCAGATCATGCCGGAGACGTCGGGCATGAGCGTCGGCGCGCAGGCCTCGACCACACCGCTCGTCGGATGGGCCCAGGCGATCACGTTCCGACTGCCTTGCGGCGCGTCACCGGGCGGGATGAAGATCGCGCCCGAGACGGCGATCGGCTCGCCGTTGAGCCCGGTCGAACGGTAGAGGACGCGGAACGCCTCGCCCCCGCCGGGGCCGCCGCCCTCGAGCGGCCACACCCTGATGATCGAGCCGGGCTTGCCCGCGGCCTCGCCGGGCTTCACGTCGTAGAGCGCGTCAGCCGTTTGGCAGGGTCCAAGGCCGAGGCCGAACGCAAACGCGGCCTTGGCCGCAAGGCGGAAGCACGTCCCGATCGATGACATTCATTTCCCCCGAGAAGCCGGCGCAAGAATCGGCGCGATCATAGCCGCAAACAAGGGCCCTTCCGCAACTGGCCGAAGGGGTTGCCTCCAGCGACGTAACCGTTTCATTCTGCCGTCATTCGAGGCAAAATCGGCCTTGGACCGCAAATTGCCGGCGGGTGCGCCGGCGCGGGCCGTTTTCAAGCGGGGACTATGAGATGACATCAGCTGGAGCCACGCTCGACGCCCTTATCGGCCGCGTCGGCAACGTTACGACGCCGTTTTCGATCGAACTGCCGGACGGCAAGAAACGCACGCTCGGTCAGGGCGAGCCGGAGTTCTGCCTCAGCCTGCGCAACGAGCGGGCGCTGCGGGCGCTTCGCAGCCTCGACGAAGGCAACATCTCCGAGGCCTATTTGAGCGGCGACATCGACCTTGAAGGCGACATGCTGAAGCCGTTCAAGCTGCGCCAGCACTTCAACGACCGCCATCCTCTGGTTCTGGCGTGGCGCTTCATCGAGCCGGCCCTGTTCGGGCAGGTCTACACCAACAAGCGCGCCATCGCCTCGCACTACAACGCCGATCCGAAACTGTTCCTGAGCTTTCTCGATCCGGTCTTCCCCGCCTACAGCCAGGGCGTCTACGCCCATGACGACGAGCCTCTCGCCAAGGCGCTCGAGCGGAAATTCGACTGGGCCATCGAGAAATGCGAGCTCGGCCCGGGCAAGAGGGTGCTCGAAATCGGACCGGGCTGGGGCGCCTTCGCCAGTCACGCGCTTCAGACCGGCGTGCAATTTACCGGCATCACCAACTCGGAAGTGTCGCAGTCTTATCTGCGCTCCAAGCTATCGAATTTCGGCGACCGCTTCGACATACTGCTTTCCGACTTTTACAAATACGAGCCCAAAGAGCCGTTCGACGCCATCGTCATCATGGGCGTGATCGAGCACCTGCCGGACTACGAGCGCG
>DATEMT010000138.1:0-3881 GCA_035275445.1 Methyloceanibacter sp.
TCGCCCCGCCTTGCGGCTCTGCCGGCGCTTGCGGCGAATCCGGCGGGCCTACGGCAAATCCGGGAGGAAGGGCGGGCGCGGCGTCAGTGGGCGCAGGCGCTTGAGCCTCGGCAGGCGGCGCTCCATCAGCCGATGGTTCAGGCGCAGGCTCGATTTGCAGGATCGCGACCGGCTCGGCGCCGCCGCCCGGAAAGAAATAGAAGAACGCCGTGCCCAACACGAGCGTCCAGAACACGATGCCACACGCTATGCCCAGCGCTTTCATTCCGACGTTACCTCCCCGCTCGCCGGCCCGTTTCTGAGCTTAGCCTCCTCTTCCGGCAAAGTCCCTTTTTTGCGCGAGCCTAGTTCGCCTCGGCTTTCTTTTCGGCCTGGGTGTCGACTGACTTGATGCCGCGCAACAAGTCGAGCCCGAATTTCAGCTGCGTATCTTTCTCCTTGTCGGCCGGGACATAGGACGAGCTTCCGGACTCTTCCTCGTCGGGACCGCCCTCGCCGTCTCCCTCCTCGCCCTCGCCGCGAAGGTGGCCGCGGAGATTGGCCTCGCCGCGCGGCTCCTGGGTCTCGGCCTTCTGCTTCATATCGTCGGGCAGCTCTTCCTCGACCACGACCTCGGGCTCGATGCCCTTGGCTTGGATCGACCGCCCCGAAGGCGTGTAGTAGCGCGCGGTCGTGAGGCGAAGCGCGCCGTTGGAGCCGAGCGGGATGATGGTCTGCACCGACCCCTTGCCGAAGGAGCGCGTGCCGACGATGGTTGCCCGGTGATGGTCCTGCAACGCGCCGGCCACGATCTCAGAGGCCGAGGCCGAGCCGCCATTGATGAGCACCACGATCTTCTGGCCGTCGGTGATGTCGCCGGGACGCGCGTTGGAGCGCTGCGTCTCTTCGAGATTGCGGCCTCGCGTGAGCACGATGGCGCCTTGATCGAGGAAGGCGTCCGACACCGAAATCGCCTGGTCGAGCAGGCCGCCCGGATTGTTGCGCAGATCGACGATGAAGCCCTTGAGCTTGGGACCCAATTGCTTCTTCAGGTCTTCGATCGCCTTTTGCAGGTTGGCCGTGGTCTGCTCGTTGAACGTCGTCACTCTGATATAGCCGACGTCGTCGCCCTCGGCATTGTACTTGACCGGATTGATATGAATGACATCGCGGACGACCTTGACGTCGAAGGGATCGTCCACGCCCTTGCGCACGATGGTGAGTGCGATCGGCGAGTTGACCGGCCCGCGCATCTTCTCGACCGCCTCTTGCAGGGTGAGGCCGAGGATCTGCTCTTTGTCGAGATGGGTGATGAGGTCGCCGCTCATGATTCCGGCGCGCGCGGCCGGGGTGTCCTCGATCGGCGCCACGACCTTGACGACACCGTTCTCCATCGTGACTTCGATGCCGAGACCGCCGAATTCGCCGCGGGTCTGCACCTGCATGTCGCGGAAGTGCTTGGGATTGAGATAGGCCGAGTGGGGATCAAGCGCGGTCAGCATGCCGTTGATCGCCGCCTCGATCAGCTTGGGATCCTCGGGCTTCTCGACATAGTCGGCGCGGACGCGCTCGAGCACTTCGCCGAACAGGTCGAGTTGCCGATAGATTTCCGAATTGGCGGCCGAGGCCGATTGGCTGCGCGCCAAACTCACCATCGTCGAACCCGCGGCGAGCACGGCCAGCACCAGGAAAGCCCACAGCACATATTCGGATTTCCGCATCATCCTTGCACCTTTTCGGAAGCCTCGGCCCACCATGGGTCGGGATCAATCGGCGTGCCGTCCTTTCTGAACTCGACATAGAGGACGGGGCGCGAACTATCGTGGCTTCGGTCCGATTCCGCCGTATTGCCCATCTCAGCGATCGGCTCTCCGGCAAGAACGAATTGACCGAGACCCACGTCTATGCGGCTCATCCCCGCAAGCAGAATATGATAGCCCCCGCCTGCGTTGATGATCAATAGCTGCCCGTAGGAGCGGAAGGGGCCGGCATAGACCACCCAGCCGTCGGCGGGGGCGGTAATCCGGGCCTCTTCGCGCGTCTGCAGCGAAATTCCCTTAAGCGGTACGCCGCCCGCGTCGGTATCGCCGAAGCGATTGACCTTCCGGCCCTGGGCCGGCAGGCGCAAGGTGCCTTTGGCGGCTTCGAAGGGCAGCGCGGGCTTGAGCCGGTCGGGGCTCGCGAACGCCACCCTGGTCGATTGCGGTTTGATCTCGACCACGTTCTCGTCGTCGGGCGTGGCGAGCGCTTCCTGCTGCGCGCGCGAGCGGAGCGCCTTCTCGGCGGCAAGCTCGGCGTCGTACTGGGCGATCTCGACCTTGGCGATTTGGGCGTCCATGCGCACGACGAGCTCGCTCAGATCGGTGACGGTCTCGGCCTGCTCGCCCGCGACCCGGCGGATGTCGGCAAGCTCGGCCTCGCCTTGCGCGGTCGCCCGGCGCTTCTCCTCCAACAGGCGATCGAGGCTCGCGCGCTCCGCCTCGAGCCGGCCGGCCTCGCTCTTCTCGGTATCGCGTTGGCCGCGGATGCCGCTTTCGAGCGTGACGAGCCCGTCGAGTTCGCGGGAGAGATTGTCGGCCTGATACTTGAGCTCGGGAAACACCTCGGCGAGCAGCATGGCGCTGCGCACGACGGCAAGGGCATCGTCCCTGCGGGTCACGAGCGCGGGCGGCGGCGTCCGTCCGATCCTCTGCATCGCGCTCAGCATCTTGACGATGGCTTCCTTCCGCTCGGTGATCGAGCTTTGAATGACGTTGACCTGCTCGGTCAGCTCGGCGAGCTTTCCTTCCGTCTCCGACAGCTTGGCCTCGCTCGCCTGCACCCGCTCGCCCGAGGCGATGAGCTCCTTGTTGAGCGTCGCCCGCTCCTCGGCGAGAACGGTAAGCTCCTGCGCAAGACCCTTCTCCCTGGCCCGGTTCGATTGGAGGCTCTGCTCGGTCGTGTCGAGCTTCTGCTTCGCCTCGTCGCGGGAAAGTCCCTCCTCGGCCAAAGCCCATGCCGGCAAAGCGCCGATCAGGCCGGCCGCGAGCAGTGCGGATCGAAGTCTTTTTCCCAAGAGAGCCAATCGATGCGCCATGCGCCTTGGCCATTCAGCCGGCGCCAACACCAGCGGAGCGGTACGGCAGAATCAAGGCAAAACGCTTACGATTGCTTAACTTTCGCTGCTCAGGCGCGGTGATAGGGGTGGCCTGCGAGGATCGTCGCCGCGCGATAGATCTGTTCGGCGAGAACGATGCGGGCGAGCCCGTGCGGCAGCGTCATGGCCCCGAGCGAGATCGCCTTGGCCTTGGCCAGCAGTCCGGGAGAGAGGCCGTCGGCGCCGCCGATGGCGAAGGCGACCCCTTCCGCCCCGCCGTCGCGGAGTTTGGCAAGCTGCCCGGCAAACGTTTCGCTCGACAGCGCCTCGCCGCCCGCATCGAGCGCGATGAGACGGTGCGAGGATGGGATCTTGGCGAGGAGCGCTTCGCCTTCGGCCGCTTTGCGGGCCTTGGCCGTTGCCGCCTTCGACTCGGGCAATTCGATAAGGGCGAGCGGCGAAAGATGGAGCTTGCGGCCTGCGGCTTCGGCGCGGCCGAGATAATGCCGGATGAGCTCGCGCTCGGGCCCCTGCTTGAGCTTGCCGACGGCAGCGATCAGGAGCCGCATGCGGAACCCGCCTCTGAACGATAAGGCGGCCGGACGGGGACTAGATCACCAGCCGCTCCACGGGCCGGTCGGCCGACCACATCTTCTCGAGGTTATAGAACGTGCGAACCTCGGGCCGGAAGATATGGACGATGACGTCGCCGGTGTCGATCAGCACCCAATCGCATTGGGGCATGCCCTCGACCCGGGCGCGGCCAAAGCCCTCATCCTTCAGCTTCTTGACAAGATTGTCGGCGATGGCCCCGACATGCCTTTGC
>DATEMT010000139.1:0-23451 GCA_035275445.1 Methyloceanibacter sp.
ACGTCTTCCTGGCGCGGCACGACCTTCTCGGCCTCCGGCGCATCGCCGTTCTGCAAGCGGTCGTAAATCAGCTTGTTCTTGTGCGGGAAATCCTTGCCGCCAGGCTGGTCGGGCACTTCCTTGACGGGCGAGTTGTCGGCCTGGACCAGGGGCGGCGGTTCGCTGCCGAGGCCGCCGCCGCTTTGCTTGTAAGCAACGGCGAGCGCGCCGCCGAGAGCAATCGCGCCGAGCAGCGCGCTCCCGACCATGAAGGCGCTTCGGCTCTTGAGCGAGAAGCCGCTCTTGGCCGGCGCGCCGGGCGGAGGCAATTGCCCTCCGTCGAGGAAATCGGCATCGAAGCGCTCGCTCTCGTGGTAGTTCTGCGCCGGGCGGCGAGCCGGTTCGGTCGAGCCGAGCGCGATCTGCGGCGGCTGATCGTAGATGGCGTCAAAGGCTTGCAGTTGGCGTCGAGGATCGATCTTGGGCACGCCCTGGCCGTAATCCTGCGCCGGCTCGTCGGCGAAGAGCTCGTAGCCTTGATCGGCCTGTCCGCCTTGGCCGTCGTAGGCGCCGGCGCCATGGGGATCGTGCCGGCCCCTTGTCTCGGCGCCTTGAAACGCCTGCTCGGGGAAACTCGCGTCGTGAGGCTGCGGGAAGCCGGCATCGGCGAAGCCAGGCTTGTCGAAATTCTGGTTGGCGAATTTCGGGTCGGCGAAGTTCTGATCGAAGCTCGATTCGGGGAAACTCGCATCGCCCCCGTTCTGCTCGGCGAAACCTTGATCGGCGAAGTCCTGGTCTTGATAGGCTTGGTCTTGATAACCCTGGTTCTGCGGCTCGTCATAGCCCGATGCCGCGTAGGCTGGGGACCCTGACGGGTCGGTGCCGCGGAAGGGCGCCGGTTGGAACGGCTGATAGGCCTGGCCGCCAAAGTCCGTGGCCTGATAATTGGACCCCGCATCATAACCGGTCGCGACGCGCTGCGTGTTCTGGTAGCCCGGGGCGGCGCCCGGCTGAGGGCTCTGATAGCTCGGCGCGGGCTCGGCGTATGCGCCGGGATAATTCAACGGCGGCTGCGGACTCGGATAACCCAAGTTCGAACCATGCTGGCCCGCGTGTTGGGCAGGCTGCCCGCCATAGGGCGAATAGGTCGAGGGTTCGGGGATTTGCGGACGCAAATCGGCGCCGCGGGTGACGGGCGTATAGGACGGCATCTGCGCGAAAACGGGGCTGCCCCCGCCAAACATCGGTCGCTGTCCGGTGGTGGCCGGCCGTACCGGCCTTCCCGCTCCTTGAGCCATTAACCCTACCTCGTTCGGTTGAGTGCCCCACGCCTGCGCGCCGGCGGCGCCCATGCCCGATCTATTGCCGAAATCCGATTGCGACCCGGGATTCGGACCGGCCGTACGGCCGAATCCGTCATCTTGCCTTGTCATGACATTCCCCTCGAACCATCCCCCCTACCCCGGATTGGCTCAATGCAACTCGTGCATGGCGTTGACGCCGAGTATCCCCAAACCTGACGCCAGGACGCGCTTCACGGACGCCACCAGGGCTACGCGAGCGCGTGTTAACTCTCGGTCACTCTCGTAAATAAATCGTAATTGTGGCAAGTCTTTGCCTCGACTCCATAAGGTGTGGAAGTCTCCGGCGAGGTCGTACAGATAGAATCCGATACGGTGCGGCTCGTGGGCGACCGAGGCCGACTCCACCACCCGCGGAAATTGAGCGATGCGCCGGATCAGCGCCACCTCAGCCTCATCGGTCAAGCGATCGAGATCGCTGCTCGCCAACGCCTTCTCCGCAAGATCGAGATCCGGCAAGGTCTCCCGAACGTTACGCAGGACCGAACTCGCCCGCGCATGGGCGTACTGGACATAGAAGACCGGGTTGTCACGCGACTGCTCGGTGACCTTGACGAAGTCGAAGTCGAGCGGCGCGTCGTTCTTGCGATAGAGCATCATGAAGCGAACCGGGCCGGCGCCCACCTCGTCCACGAGCTCCCTCAGCGTGACGAACGTCCCGGCACGCTTTGACATCTTGACAGGCTCGCCCGCGCGAAACAAGCGCACAAGCTGACAAATCTTGATGTCGAGATCGGCCTCGCCGCCGGTCAGCGCCGCCACCGCCGCCTTCATGCGCTTGACGTGGCCGCTATGGTCGGCGCCGAACACGTCGATCATGGTCTTGAAGCCGCGTTTGAACTTGTCGCGGTGATAGGCGATGTCGCCGGCGAAATAGGCGTAGGTCCCGTCGGATTTCACCAGGGGACGGTCCATGTCGTCGCCGAACTCGGTGGCGCGAAACAGCAACTGCTGGCGATCCTCCCAATCCTCGTCAACCTGACCCTTCGGCGGCGGCAAGCGCCCGTGATAGATCAAGCCTCTGGCCTTGAGGTCGGCGATGGTCTCGGCGATCTCGTCGCGCGGTCCTTCCGTCAGCGAGCGCTCGGAAAAGAACACATCGTGGTGGATGCCGAGCGCGTCGAGATCGTTCTCGATCATGGCGAGCATGGCCTCGAGCGCGGCGGCCCGCACGATCGGCAGCCACTCCTTCTCCGGCATGGCGAGAAGCTCGCGGCCATGTTGAGTGGCGAGCCTCTCGCCGACGGGCTTGAGATAGTCGCCGGGATAAAGTCCTTCGGGAATCTCGCCGATGTCCTCGCCGAGCGCTTCGCGATAGCGCAAATAGGCCGACCGCGCGAGCGCATCGACCTGGGCGCCGGCGTCGTTGACATAGTATTCGCGCGTCACGGCAAAGCCGGTGAAGGCAAGAAGATTGGCGAGCGCGTCGCCGAACACAGCGCCGCGGCAATGGCCGACATGCATGGGACCGGTCGGGTTGGCCGACACATACTCGACGTTCACGGCCTTGTCTTTGCCGATGGCGCTCTCGCCATAGGCCGCGCCCTGCTCCAGCACCATGCGCAAAACGCTTGGCCAGAATGCGGAGGCGAGCGTCAGATTGATGAAGCCCGGTCCAGCGATCGCCACCTTTTCGATATGCGGGTCGGAGGCCAGCAGCGGCGCGATGCGCTCGGCGAGCGCGCGGGGGCCAAGGCCGGCCGGCTTTGCCAGCACCATGGCAGCGTTGGTGGCAAGATCGCCGTGCGAGGCGTCCTTCGGCGACCCGAGCGTAATGCCTTCGATGCTCGCGTCCAGCGGGACGACGCCGTCATGCTTCAGTTGTTGGACGGCGGCGAGGACCCGGCCGTGGAACCCTGCAAAAACGTCCATGGAAGCTCCGGAGGATTACGGGGCGCGACTAACGCAATTCGGGGGTGGCGTCAAACAGGCGGCGATGCTCGGCCAGCGCAAAGCGATCGGTCATTCCGGCAATGAAATCGGCGACGTGGCGGGCGTAAGCGCGGGTGCCTTGCGGGGGCGCCCCGTCGCGCCAGTCGGACGGCAGGGACTGCGGCGCCGTGCTGTAGCGCCGGAACAAGTCGCCGACGACGGAGCCGGCCTCGCCCATGATGCGGACGATGCGCTCGTGCCGGTAGACGCGGGCGAAGAGGAAGGCGCGCAAAGCATCGAGATCACGGCGCATCGCTTCGGAGAAGGCGACAACAGGATGCGGGGCATGGCGGATGTCGGCGGCGCTTCCCGGCGCAAGCGCTTCGAGCCGCCGCCCGCTCTCGGCCGTTGCGTCTTCGATCATCGCGCCGATGAGGCGGCGGATCGCTTCGTAGAGGAGGCGCGTGCCGTCGATGGCGGGATAGGCGTCGCGCACATCGTCGAGCGCACGCGCCGCGATCGGAACTTGGGCAAGCTCGGCGAAGGTGAAGAAGCCGGCGCGGTAGCCGTCGTCGATATCGTGATTGTTGTAGGCGATGTCGTCGGCGAGCGCGGCGGCCTGCGCCTCGACCGAGGCGAAGGTTGCAAGCTCAAGGTCTTGCTCAGCGCAGTATTCGCGGATCGCCTCCGGCACGGGGCCACCTTCGAGCGCATGCAGCCCTGTCAGCGGGCCGTTATGCTTGACCAGGCCCTCGAGCGTCTCCCAGGTCAGGTTGAGGCCGTCGAACCCTGCATATTTCTTTTCCAGCGACGTGACCACGCGCAGCGACTGCGCGTTGTGGTCGAATCCGCCCGCGTCTTCGAGCGCGGCATCGAGCGCCCGTTCGCCGGCGTGGCCGAAAGGCGGATGGCCGAGATCGTGGGCAAGCGCCAGCGCCTCGGTCAGGTCCTCGTCGGCGCCGAGGTTCCGGGCGAGCGCGCGGGCGATCTGCGCCACTTCGAGCGTGTGGGTGAGACGCGAACGGTAGTGATCGCCTTCGTGATAGACGAAGACCTGGGTCTTGTAGTTGAGCCGGCGGAAGGCGGTAGAGTGCAAGATGCGGTCGCGATCGCGGGCATAAGGCGAGCGTGTGGGACTTTGCGGCTCGGGCAGGAGCCGCCCGCGGCTTGCGGCCGGATCGACGGCGTAACGGGCAAGCGCGCGCGGGGGCTCCTTCCCGCCATCCGGCGCGGGCGCCGGAAGCTCGCGTCCGCCCTTGCGTTTGTGGTCGATTGACAAGCGCCTTTGTCACCCTATGTTTCAGTGAAGGATGGCTACACCCAAGATGAGCGAAACGTCCATCACCATCAGCACGCGCGCGGCAAGCCGCATCGCCGAGCTGCTCAAGAGCGAGGCGGCGCCCTCGCTGTTTCGCGTGAGCGTCGAGGGCGGCGGCTGCTCGGGGTTCCAATACCGCTTCGACCTCGTGAGCGAGCGGGCGCCCGACGATCTCTTGATCGAGCGCGACGGCGCGCGCGTCGTGGTCGATCCGGTCTCGCTCGGCTTCATGCAGGGCGCCGAACTCGATTTCGTCGACGACCTGATCGGCGCGCAGTTCAAGCTCAACAATCCCAACGTCACCGCCGCCTGCGGCTGCGGCACCAGTTTCTCGGTCTAGCTCTTCGGCCAGGACGCGTCCTAGGCGCCTCAACCTGCCGATCCAATCCACTAGCGCTCCAGCCTTTTGCGCGTTACGGCATGGATGCCGGGACTGTAAGTCCTGCGCCGGGGCATGAGAAGGCAACACGTAGCGCCACCCACCCATGAAGATCGCCACCTGGAACATCAACGGCATCAAGGCGCGCATCGAGGCAGCCACGACCTGGCTGAAGGGAGCGTCCCCCGACATCGCCTGCTTTCAGGAGATCAAATGCGTGGACGAGGCGTTCCCCAAGGAGGCGTTCGAGGACCTCGGCTATAACGTCGCCGTGCACGGGCAGAAGGGCTTCAACGGGGTGGCGCTGCTGTCGAAGCTCCCGTTCGACGAGGTTCACCCGAGGCTCGCCGGCGATCCCGACGACGTCCAGGCGCGCTATCTCGAAGCGGTGATCTCGGTGCCCTCGGGCGCGCTTCGCCTCATCAATATCTATCTGCCCAACGGCAATCCGTTCGGCACCGAGAAGTTCGTCTACAAGCTCGCCTGGATGACCCGGCTGAAAGAGCGCGTCAAAGCGCTGCTCGCCAACGAGGAGAAGATGGTCATTGCCGGCGACTTCAATGTGATCCCGGCGCCGGAGGACGTGTACAATCCGACGGTGTGGATGGAAGACGCGCTGTTCGCGCCCGAGACCCGCGCCCATTTCCAGGCGCTCCTCAATCTCGGACTGACGGATGCCTTTCGCGCCTGCCATGACGAGCCGCATCGCTACACGTTCTGGGACTACCAGGCGGGCGCATATCAGAAGAACCAGGGCTTGCGCATCGACCATTTGCTGCTGTCGCCGCAAGCCGCCGACCGGCTCCAGTCATGCGAGATCGACGCTTCCCCCCGAAGCTGGGAGAAGCCCTCCGACCATGTCCCGATCGCGGTTGAACTTGCGCTCTAGCTAGTTGCCTTGCGCCGGAGCGCCGCCGAAGCCGACCGAGACCCCGATCGGCGCGGGCGGCGGAGCGGCCGAGCCGGCATTGGACCTTGGCGCGTTCGCCTGCGCCGCCTTTTCAGCCGGTACGGCAAGGACTTCGGCGGGCTTGGCCGCGGGCAGAACCGCCGGCGCCTTCACGTCGCTCAGCACCGGCAGAAGCGCCTCGGCGTCTTTCCGCACGCCCTTGTCCGACTTCGACAGCACTTCGGCATAAAGCGCGCCGATCCATTGCGCCTCTTTGGCGTCGGACTTGGCGTTCTCCCGCGCGAGGATGATCAAAGCGAGGCCGCGCGCGCGCCTTTCGCGCACTTCCTCGCCGCGCCACAGAATCTCGCCGAGCGTCGCTTGCGCGGCGGGGTGCTGCTTCTTGGCGGCGATCGCCAGCCAGTTGACGGCAAGTCCGACATTCTTCTCGACGCCGACGCCCGTCATGTAGAGGCGCGCGAGCCGGTATTGCGCCTCGGCGCTGCCGAAATAGCTCGCCGCGTGGCGGAACAAATCCGCGGCGTAGTCGGGATTGGGCACGAGCGGCTTTTGCGGAATGCCGTCGAGATAGTACTGACCGAGCGCGACGAAAGCTTCGGCCGCATATTTCGCAATCGGGCTCGTCGGGCTGATGTCGGCCTGGCTGTCGGCAATCTGCTCGAAATAGCCGAAGGCCTTGACGTCGTCCTTGGGCATGTCGCGGCCCGCCGCGTAAGCGCGCGCCAGCTTCACCTGTGCGCCGAGCACGCCGTGTCTTGCGGCATATTCGAGCGCCGGCAAGGCGGCCGCGCCGCCGTCCGCTTTCAGCGCCTTGACTCCCTGGCGGTAGGCCTCGGTCGCCGAGGGGTAAGGCGGCTGATCGTCGGCCGCGAACGCAATTGAGCCCGTCGTTACCAGTGCGGCGATTGCGGCTGCCGCCAGCCTGTTACACATCACCATAGCACGCCACTTCCACGCTACCGCCGGGATGGGTCACGGCACCCGTTCGCGCCGGGCCAACCTCATTCGCATATTTCCACAAGGCGCCGCTCGTGAACGGCAGCGGCGGCGCCTTCCAGGCCTCGGCACGCTTCTTCAGTTCGTCGGCGTCGAGCTCGACATCGAGGGTGCCCTTCGCGGCATCGAGCGCGATCATGTCGCCGTCGCGGATGAGCGCGATAGGGCCGCAGAGCGCGGCCTCAGGCCCGACATGACCGACGCAGAATCCGCGCGTGGCGCCGGAGAAGCGGCCATCGGTGACGAGCGCCACCTTGTCGCCCATGCCCTGGCCGTAAAGCGCCGCGGTGGTCGATAACATCTCGCGCATGCCGGGGCCGCCTTTGGGGCCCTCGTAGCGGATGACGATGACGTCGCCTTCCTTGTAGCGCTTGGCGCTGACGGCGGCGAAGGCATCCTCCTCGCAATCGAAGCAGCGGGCGGGACCGCGGAATTTCAGTCCCTTCATCCCGGCTACTTTGACAATGGCGCCGTCAGGCGCGAGCGAGCCCTTGAGGCCGACAACGCCGCCGGTCGGCGAAATCGGATCGTTCGCCGGCCGCACGACGTCTTGATCGGGATTCCACTTCACCTTGGCGAGGTTCTCTTTCAGGCTCCGCCCTGTCACGGTCATGACCTCGCCGTGCAGATAGCCATGATCGAGCAGGGTCTTGAGCAGGAGCGGTATGCCGCCAGCTTCGAACATGTCCTTGGCGACATAGCGGCCGGAAGGTTTCAAATCCGCGATATAAGGTGTCCGTTTCATGACTTCGGCCACCGCGAACAGGTCGAAGTCGATGCCGCATTCATGAGCGATTGCAGGGAGATGCAGCGCCGCGTTGGTCGAGCCGCCGGTCGCAGCGACGACCGCGGCCGCGTTCTCGAGCGCCTCGCGGGTGACGATATCGCGCGGCCGGATATTCAAGGCGATGAGATCCATGACCTTTTCGCCCGCCGCCTGGCAGAACCGGTCCCTGATCTCGTAAGGCGCGGGCGCACCGGCCGAATAGGGCAAGGCGAGGCCGATGGCCTCGGAAACGCACGCCATGGTGTTGGCGGTGAACTGCGCCCCGCACGCGCCCGCGGAGGGGCAGGCCACCTGCTCGAGCTCGTCGAGGTCCTCCATCGACATCTTGCCGACGGAGTACTGGCCGACCGCCTCGAACAAGTCTTGCACGGTGACGGGGCGCCCTTTGAACGAGCCGGGAAGGATCGTGCCGCCATAGATGAAGATCGCGGGCACGTTCAGCCGGCACATCGCCATCATCATGCCCGGCAGCGACTTGTCGCAGCCCGCCATGCCGATGAGCGCGTCGTAGCAATGGCCCCGCATGGTCAGCTCGACGCTGTCGGCGATGACTTCGCGCGAGGGAAGCGACGACTTCATGCCCTGATGACCCATGGCGATGCCGTCGGTCACGGTGATGGTGCAGAACTCGCGCGGCGTGCCGCTGGCGGCGACCACGCCCGCCTTGACCGCTTGGGCCTGGCGCATCAAGGCGATGTTGCACGGGGCGGCTTCGTTCCAGCACGTGGCGACGCCGACAAAGGGCTGGTGGATCTGCTCGCGCGTCAGCCCCATCGCGTAATAATAGGAACGATGGGGGGCGCGGGTCGGCCCCTCGGTCACATGCCGGCTCGGCAAGCGCGATTTATCGAACGTCTTCGCGTCCATCTGCTAACGCCCGGGTGAGGTGCGAGGGGAGATATGTGGTTTCCGCCACACTTCCCCAATGCCCGGCCTGCGATTCTCCTGGCTCGTCCCCCAAATGATAAGCCATGGGAACCGCTTTGGCCGCTCCTCCTACAAATCTTGATGTGTCAAAGCTTTATGGCGCAAACGAGGCGAAAAAGCCGCAGTCTGTTGCAGTTTAGCTACAGTGACCGAGATTCGAGGTCAACTTGGCTGGCCAAACCGGAGTGACTGTCGCAAAACTGTCGTGAACTTTGCGGCGCTCAGAGGGGTCCAAATGGCCAGAGTGCAGACAGAGCCGCGCGGCGCCGGGAGCCGCCCGCGGGAGGCGGAGCTTCCCCTCCCCGACCCCAAGTCGCGAGGTCCCTTCCGACCGTTTGCCTGCGACCCGGGCTGGCGTGAGGCATGGTGGTGGCTCGGCATCCCGATCGCCGCCGGGCTCCTCATCGTCGGCAGCTACGCCTTCGATCCGCATTGGAACCGGCGCTGGATGACCGGGGAGTCGGGCATTCTCGAAACGGCGCAGTTCATCCTCATGGTGATCGGCCTCGCCATCGCCGTGCAACTCCTCTTCTCGGGCTTCGTGCGCCGGCGCCCATTGGTGCTCGCGGTGACCGTCGTTGCGGCGCTCGCCTGTCTTTTCATCGGCGGCGAAGAGGTGAGCTGGGGCCAGCACGTCTTCTTCTGGCAAGAACCGAGCCTCGTCACGGCCATCAACGAAGAGGGCGAGTTCAGCCTTCACAACATGAACAAGGGGTTCGAGCGGGGACCGCGCGCGTTGCTCGAGATCGGGGTGTTCGCCGGAGGACTGGTGGTTCCGCTCCTGTGCGCTTATGCCCCTTGGCTCAGGAAAAGCCGGCTGGCACTGTTCCTGCCCGCAGCGGCGCTTCTACCGGCCGCGCTGTTCGCCTCTCTGTTCAAGCTTCCCGACGTGCTCGGCGAATATCAAGCGATGAGTTTCGGCGTCGCGGCGCGGCCAAGCGAGGCCGTCGAGTTCTATTTGTACTTTTTCATCGTGGCCTATCTGATCGTGTTCGAACGGCGCATCGCCGCGCTCGAGAGCGAGGGCCTAAGACCCAAAGCCAAGACAAGAACGAAGACGACCTGAGGCGATGGCGGCGAACGCGACGTATCTCCCCGACCCCAAGCGGAAGCACGGCCCTTACCGGCCATTCACCTCCGACCCGGGCTGGAACGAAGCCTGGTGGTGGCTCGGCATCCCGATTTTCGTGGCGGCGTTCTTGATCGGCTCATACCGAATCTCGCCTGCGTGGTACATGAGCTATGTCATTCCCGAAGGATACGGAATTCTCGAAGTCGCTCACTTTTTGATTCCGCTGTTCGGCCTACTGATTGCCGGCGGCTTGTCGTTCCTTCCCTTCGTCAGGGCGCGGCCGTTGGCGCTGACCGTGACGGTGATCGGCGCCCTCAGTTGCCTCTACATCGCCGGCGAGGAAATGAGTTGGGGCCAGCACTTCTTCCATTGGAACACGCCCGAGTATTGGGCGATGGTGAACCGCCAACAGGAGACCAATCTCCACAACACTTACGCGATCTTCGAGAAGACCCCGCGTACGATCCTCGAAACAGGTGTCTTCATCGGCGGGTTGCTGGTGCCGATGGCGGCGCCGTTCTGGCCGTGGCTGCGTGCGTGCCGCATCTCGCTTTTCCTGCCCGCGTCTGCGCTTGCGCCGACGGCGCTCGGCGCGTTCGCCTTCAAGATTATCGACCGGCTCCAGCAGGGTGGGCATATCCCGACCCTCGTCGTTCGCCCGAGCGAAGCGATCGAGACCTATCTCTACCTTTTTATCTTGGCTTACCTCATTGTCTTCGCACGCCGCATCAAGGAGCTCGAAGTGGCGGAAGGCGTCATCCGGAAATAGTCCGCTTCGCGCCGATGGGGCGGTTTTAAAGCGCCGCTTCGAGGCGTTTCAGCGCCTGCTCGAGCTTCGCGGCCATGGCTTCGGCCTCCGTCTTGCGCTCGCGCTGTTCCTCGACCACGTGCTCGGGCGCGCGCGAGACGAATTTCTCGTTGGCGAGCTTGGCGTCGAGTTGCTTGATCTCGGACCCGACTTTGTCGATCTCGCGCTTGAGCCGCTTCGACTCGGCGTCGATATCGATGATGCCGGCGAGCGGCAGCGCGAGCGTGGCCTCATCGAGCACGATCTGTACGGCGCCTGAGGGTGGCTTGCCGAATTCGACCTTGTCGAGCCGCGCGAGCCGCAACATCGTCTCCTCGTGGCGCGCGACCCGGGCCTTGGTCTCCGCGCTTGCGCCTGCGATCACGAGCGGCACCTTGGCGCCGGCCGGGACGTTCATCTCCGCGCGCACCGAACGTACCTCCGAGATGAAACGGATCAACCAGCCGATCTCCGCATCTGCTGCCGCATCGACAAGTCCGCGATGCTCGGGCCAGGGCGCGAGCATCAGGAGCGCGTCCCGCCCCGCTTCCGGCGCACGTTCCGCCCACAGCTCTTCGGTGACGAAGGGCATGAAGGGATGAAGGAGGATGAGCGCCCGGTCGAGCACGAAAGCGGCCATGGCGCGGGTCTCGGCCGCCTCCGCCTCGCCGCCGGCCAGGATCGGCTTGCACAGCTCCAGATACCAGTCGCAATAGACATGCCAGATGAAATGGTAGATCGCGCCTGCGGCTTCGTTGAAGCGAAAGGCCGTGAGCGCTTCGGTGACCGCCGCGAGCGTCCGTTCGCTCTCGCCGGCGATCCAGCGGTTGAGCGTCACCTTGGCCGTGGCCGGATCGAAATCGGGGCGCGGCACGCAATTGTTGATCTCGGCGAAGCGCGCGGCATTCCACAGCTTGGTCGCGAAGTTGCGGTAGCCCTCGACGCGGGACGCGCTCAACTTGATGTCGCGCCCTTGCGCCGCCATGGCGGCAAGGGTGAATCTGAGCGCGTCGGCGCCATAGCTCTCGATCAGGTCGAGGGGATCGATCACGTTCCCCTTCGACTTCGACATCTTCTGGCCCTTCTCGTCGCGGACGAGCGCGTGGATGTAGACGTCGTGGAACGGCACCTCCTTCTTGAAGTGCAGCCCCATCATCATCATGCGGGCGACCCAGAAAAAGATGATGTCGAAGCCGGTGATGAGCACGTCGGTCGGGTAGTAGCGCGCAAGCTCCGGCGTCTTGTCGGGCCAGCCGAGCGTCGAGAACGGCCACAGCGCCGAGGAGAACCAGGTGTCGAGCACGTCCTCGTCGCGGACAAGCGCAACCGCTTTGCCGTAATGCGAAGCGGCTTCGGCTTTCGCGCCCGCCTCGTCCTCGGCGACGAACGCCTTGCCGTCGGGGCCGTACCAGGCCGGGATCTGATGGCCCCACCACAGCTGACGCGAAATGCACCAAGGCTGGATGTTCTCCATCCAATAAAAGTAGGTGGTTTCCCAGTTCCTCGGCACGAAGGTGGTGCGGCCGCGCTTGACGGCATCGATCGCGGGCTTCGCCAGCGTCGCGGCATCGACATACCACTGATCGGTGAGGCGCGGCTCGATCACAGCGTTGGAGCGGTCGCCATGCGGCACGGTGTGAACATGCGGCTCGATCTTCTCGATCAGGTTTTTGGCTTCGAGGCGCTCGACGATCAGCTTGCGCGCGGCGAAGCGGAACACGCCGTTCAATTCGAGAATGGTCGCCCGCAGTTCCGCGCTCGGCGCGACGCCTGGGGCGAACTCGGGATTGGGATCGAGCAGGAGCTTCGCGTCGGGGCTCAGGACATTGACCATGGGGAGGCCGTGGCGCCTACCCACCTCGAAATCGTTGAAGTCGTGCGCGGGCGTGATCTTGACGGCGCCCGAGCCCTTCTCGGGATCGGAATATTCATCGGCGACGATGGGGATGCGGCGGCCGACGAGCGGAAGGATCGCGTATTTCCCGACCAGCGATCGGTAGCGCTCGTCCTCGGGGTGGACGGCGACCGCGGTGTCGCCGAGCATGGTCTCGGGCCGCGTCGTGGCGACGACGATGTAGGTCGCCTTGTCATCGGGGTCGAAGGACGTCCCCTCGATCGGATAGCGCAGGTGCCAGAGATGGCCCTTGGTTTCGATCTGCTCGACTTCGAGATCGGAAATCGCAGTGAGCAGCTCGGGATCCCAGTTGACCAGGCGCTTGTCCTTGTAGATGAACCCGGCCCGGTAAAGATCGACGAAGACCTTGCGCACGGCGCGCGACAGCCCGTCATCCATGGTGAAGCGGAGCCGCGACCAGTCGCAGGAGCAGCCGAGCCGCTTGAGCTGACCGACAATGGTGTTGCCCGACTCTTCTTTCCATTGCCACACGCGGCGAATGAACGCCTCACGGCCCATGGCCCGGCGCCCGGGTTCCTGCCGTTCCATGAGCTGGCGCTCGACCACCATCTGGGTGGCGATGCCGGCGTGATCGGTCCCGGGCTGCCACAGCACGTCGCGTCCGCGCATGCGTTCGAACCGCACCAGCACGTCTTGCAGCGTGTTGTTGAGGGCGTGCCCCATATGGAGCGAGCCGGTGACGTTGGGCGGCGGAATGACGATGGCGAAGGGCTTGGCCGCGGCGCGTTCGGGGCGTCCGGCGGCGAAGGCGCCCGCCTTCTCCCACGCGGCGTAAATCTCGCCTTCGAGTGTCTGCGGCTGATAGGTCTTGTCGAGCATGGAAGGCAGGGCCTGACGTAAGGGTCGCTTGGCCCCGCGTCCTACGCGCTTGCCTTTCGCACTGTCAACTGGAGGACGGGCGGTTTAGTCGCCTTGCCGGTACTGGCCGCGATCCCCGAGTTCCTCTTTCAGCGCCGCGGTCAGGACCCGCGACATGTTCTCGTCGAGCCATTTCTGGAGCATGGGACGAAGCATGTCCTTGATGCTGTCTTCGAGGCTCTTGGAGGTTCCGCCATGCGAACCGTTCTTTCGCGCGACGGGACGCTCGGGCTCGCGAAACGGCGCGGGCGCCGATTGCCAGGGCAGCGGTTCGCTCGACTCGGCAACGCTCTCTTCCGGCGCGCTCTCGACGGGCGTCTCTTCCACGACAGGCTCTTCAACGGCAGCCTCGACAACGACCGTCTCGGCCGCGACCAGCTCGGACTCGGTCTTGACGAAGGGCTCGGGCTCCGACCTGAAGAAAGGCTCGGGCTCGGGCTCGATGACAGGCTCGGGCTCAGGCTCGGCCTCGTCCGCTGCGGGCTCGGGCTCGGCGCGCTGTTCGGGCATAGGCGCGAAGGCTTCCGGCTCCGGCTCTGTACGGGGCATGAATTCGCCGATTGAGGTCGGCAAATGACCCGCGCGCAACGCGGCGATCGCGCGCTCAAGCGCCGACGCCGCTTCCTCGCTCGCCGAGAGCGGGGCAGCGGGCGCAGCGGGCGCTGCAGGTTCCGGCGCCGCCTCGGCAAACACTGCCTCGACGCGCGGATCCGGCGGAATGAACCCAGCCGGCTGCTGCATCTCGATGGGTGCCGTGCCCTCTTCGAACACGACCTCTTCAAGCACGACTTCCTCGAGGAGAACCTCCTCGACGATCTCGGCCCCGCCGAGCTCGGCCGTCAGGTCGAGAATATCTTCCTCGTCCTCGACTTTCGGCGCGCTCTCGCTCAGCACGCGCGCGATGTCATTGATGATCGCGTCGTCGGCCTCGCCTTCCACCTCGGCAGTGTCGTCGTCGTGCTGCCGGGCCGAGGCCGGACGGGCGCGCGCCGCGTTGGTCTCGTCGTCCGAGATTATCCGACGGATGGAGGCAAGAATCTCCTCCATTGTCGGCTCAGGAGCCCGCTCAGTGCCGCTCATCACTTGATCCCTTACCGCCATATCGAAACTCCCCGCATCGCCCGGCGGTGAAAACACCAGGGTTGCAACGTTGCTTTAGCTTAACACACCGTTAATCCCCAAGTCCCGATTTCATCTGGCCGAAACGCGACCTTAGTTAACTCCTCACGGCTCAATTCGTTCACTCGTCGGGGGCCGGCGGCGGCGGCGGCCGCAAGCCGAAAAGCTTGTTCTTGACGATGTCATAGTGCTGGAGAGGATCGTAGTAAGGCACTGGCAAACCGAGGGTTTGCGCGTCCATCCGTCCAACTGCTGTGTACAAGGAATATTCGGCCACCACGCGGTCTCTGAGCGCGGTCACGAGGCCGATCTGCGAGTTCAGCAACTCTCTCTGGGCGTCGAGCACGTCGAGCGTCGTGCGCTGCCCCACTTTCTCCTCCTCGCGCACGCCGGTGAGCGCGATCTTGTTGGCGGCGACGGCGGCCTCGGCCGAGGTGATGGCGGGACCGGAGGACTGCAAGATGCCCCAATTGGCGATCACGTCGGCATGGACTCTGAGCCGCGCGTCTTCGACTTCCTTCTTGAGTTGATTGTTGGTCTCCTTGGCCTGGCGCACGCGGGCCGAGACGCCACCGCCCTGATAGAAGGGTACGTTGAGGCGTCCCACCACCGTCGTCGTCTCTACCGAGTCGTTGGTCGAAAACTGGTCGAACCTCTTCTGGTATTGGGCCTCGAGTTGCACGTCGGGCAGCAGCTCGCCCATGATCTGTTCGACGGCGTAAAGCGACGCCTCCTCGTTATATACGGAGGTCAGGATAAGGGGGTTCTCGCCGTCGCCGAGCGTCATCGACTCGTTGAGCGTCGAGGGCAGCAAGTGCCGGATCGAAGCGGGCGTGACGAGATTGCCGGGCGGATGGCCGATGACTTGCTCATAGGCCGCGCGGCTTGTCTTGAGATTGGCTTGAGCGGCGGCAAGGGTCGCCAGCGCCTCGGAACGGCGCGCTTCCGCTTGCGCGACGTCGGTGCGCGTCACCTCGCCGACATCGAAACGGTCCTTGGTCGCCTTGAGTTGCTCGGTGAGCACGGAGACGTCGTTCTCGCGCAAGCGCACGATGGCCGTGTCGCGCACGACATTGACGTACGCTGTCGCGGCATCGAGCAGGACAGTCTGCTCGACCGTCCGCAGCCCTTCGCGGGCGGCTTGCACCGTGGACTTCGCTTGCCGGATGGCATTGAGGTTGCGGAAGCCCTCGAACACCGGCTGGGTGAGATTGACGGAATAGCCGCGCGGATTGGTCACCCCGTCATCCTGTGAGTCGCCCTCTGCTGCACCAAACGCCTGGTTCAGCGGAATCGCTCCGGTGACGGGTGTGGGGTTGGCGACGGAAGGTGCGGGGAATGGTCCGTTCAGGGGCCCGGTCAGCAAACCGACATTGGAAGGAGCAGTGGTTCCTCCTCCGCCGCCGATCGTGGTGTGTTGATTCTGAAATGCCGTGTCGGCCGAGCCGAAGATGAAAGGGCGCAGGCCCGATTTGGCGAACGCCACCTGCTCGTCGATGGCGCGCACGCGCGCGCGTTCGGCGTTGAGAACGGGGTTGATGAGGTAGGCGTCAGCCAAAGCTTCTTCGATCGTCTCGGCGCAAGCCGGACGGCCGAATATGCTGAGGACGAGGAACGCAAATACGAGGGAAGCCCCGCCACATCGCAATAGCGATCTTGCCGCGCAGCACGACAAGTCGTGCCTGCTCACGACGCCTTGCACCCGTGTTCTCCCGCAGTCCCGAAGTCCCCCGACTCCTCACTGCCGGCCGAGCTTAGAGCAGCAGCCTCAGGATGCGATACCCACCAAGTGTCGCTTTACGTGGGATTCCGGCGAAAGGCCGGGCGAGTGTGGGATTGACGCAACAGTCCCGTAAGCGCGCAGAAAGCCTCAGAAACTGAAGCTTGACTCGCGGAAAAAGCCTGGCAGCGGAGCAGCGCCCGCGTCGAAATGTGGCAAGCCGCTCACCTCGCCTTCGGCTTTGACGAAGAGTGTCGCCTTGCCTTGGGCTTCCGGACCCGGGCGGGAGAGAATCGCGGCGAGCCTGCCGCCTTCTTTGAGCTGAGCGAAGAGCGACGCGGGCTCGCCAGGCACGCTTCCATTGAGCAGGATCACATCGTAAGGGGCCTTCTCGGGGCATCCGCGCGCGAGGGCGCCCTCGACAATTTCCACATTGCCGAGTTCGAGCGCGCGCAAATTCGCGTGCGCTGCTTCGGCAAGCTCGGGCTCCGGCTCGATGCCGGTCACGTCTCGCCCAAGCCGCGCAAGGAGCGCGGTGGAATAGCCCGTGGCGCAGCCGACATCGAGGACCGCATCGCTTTGCTCGACGGCAGCGAGCTGGACGAGCCGGGCCAAGACCATGGGCGCGAGGAGAAAGCGCGGAGGTGCCGCGTCGATCGCGGGAAAGACTTCGAGCGCCTCGTCAATATAGGCAAAGCCACGAAGACGCTCCGGCACGAAGCGCTCGCGCGGCAACGCGCTCATCGCGGCGATGAGACGCGCGTCGGTCACCTGGTTCGGCCTGAGCTGGGTCTCGACCATGGTGAGACGCCGGCGCGCAAAATCGACCATGGCGCTTTCCCTGCCCGCTTCGATCCACCCCGGCGCCTCTGTAGCATCCGCGAAGGCCCCGCCGATAGCCTCGGCCGACAGGGAATTCTTGACTTGTTCACACCTGTTGCGGCCCGAAACGACCATCTTGACACTGCCCAAATCGAAACTTTTATAATCGGCCGCTCACCTGAGCACTTTGTTTGAAAGCGAGGTCAACTCTCTCGTTCAGGAGGCCGAAATGGGCACGCTGATGTTTGAATGCCCGGCAACGGGCATGGAAGTCTCTACCGGGATCGAGGTGGACACGACGAGTTTCCAGAGCCTCTCCCCAACGACAGCGGACCTTTCCTGTCCGCATTGTCCGAATCCCCATCCAATGCATGCTGTGCGAACGTGGCTCGCCAAGACCTGTTCGGCTTTGCATGAAGGCGACGCCCATGCTGCTGCCTAGCTGGGAACCTTGAGCGTTAGTACGCTCAGTATTTGCGTTGCTTCCGCTTGTTGGCAGTGATGCAGGCTGTCGAAATAAAGACTGCATCAGCGCATCGCGCGATGGGACTCTTGCGCTCGTGGGCTTGATTGTAGAGCTTGAACAGCCAGTATCCCTGTGAGGAAACGTAATCCTGGACCGCCGACAAGCTGACGTGCTTCCTGTTCTGCGGCCCCATGCTGACTTCCACCTGGAGAGCGTCGATGCGTTGCTCTCTCAACATGTCTGAGAAGCCGCGCAGCACGACCAGGTCAAAGCCTTCCGTGTCGATCTTCACAAAGGACGCGTGCTCCATCCCGGCCGCGCGGGCGAACTCGTCGCCGCTCTTTACCGTGACCTGCTCGACATCTACCCCATCCGGCTTTTCGCGGACGATGCGGTTCCCGCTGCTCGTTCCAAAGACGGTGATCATGGCTTCGCCCGCCACCTCGCCTAGTGCGAGGTTGTGACACTGAATTTGCGACTTCCCGATAAAGCGACGCGACAACTCCGCGAAGGTAAGGCCGGCAGGCTCGATGGCATGGATGATCGCTCGCGGCTGAAAGCGAAGCGTCTCTGCAACCGTGTTGCCGAGGTGCGCCCCTACATCAACTACTGTGCGGAAATCGACGGTCGGAAGCGTATTGGATAAGTCAGAAAACTTCTCGCTAAGAGGTTCGCGGGCGAAGAAGCCGAACATGCAACCAGAATAAAGCAAAAACGCACGCCAGGGGAGCAGGAATCTTTCCTTGCAACTTCCACGACTTGGGTTTGTGATGTTCTGTGCACGGCCAGACGGGAGGTCCCTTCACCTTTCGCCGTCAATGCGTCGGCTACAAGCAGATACTTCCATCCCCGTTGTCAATGACGCCATCGCAGTCATTGTCTATGCCGTCACACATGATTTCCGGTTCCGGAGATTGTTGGCCAGGCGGACAAAGAGGGTTCCGTGTCGTGGTGGACGGCGCCTCGGTCGTCGGCGCTGTCTCGTCACGCGGAGAAGCCTGCGCGTGAGCGGGAACGACCACGGATTTTACGAGGGGCTTGGTCCAGCTTGTCGGCAGGACAAGCGCGGTTGCGACGCCGCCAATCGTGACGGCTCGCAGAACTTGCCTGCGGTCGTGCCGCTGTCCCCCGCTCATCAACCCTTCCGCGAGATGTGTTGATTCCCATCCCCGCTTGCTGACAGGTTTAGCATCGCCGTCCGCAGACGCCTATTGCCGAATTGCCACAAAGGCACGGCTGAGGCGCGGCCATATCGGGGTTGCGAGAGACGCGTCGTGCAGCGTCAACGATAAGGCCGGCGCCCCTGCCCCGTGGCGCATTCTCGTCTCGACCCTGTAAGTTGTGATAGCTGAGGAGGCGCTGAAATGACGGCGCGGGTTGCAAGCGGGTTGCAGTTTCGCTAAGTGTTCTCACGCGAGACACAACACTTGCGTTTCTTGACTTTCGGCCACGTGGCGGAGTGGTTACGCAGCGGACTGCAAATCCGTGCACACCGGTTCGATTCCGGTCGTGGCCTCCAACACTAACCGCAACTGGTGCGTCGCGGTTTGCAGCCGGTTTGCAAAATATGTTCACCTTCTAATACCATGGCCCGGAGGGGTATCCCCGACCGCTTTCAGCCGTGTCGGTCTGAAGCGACGGAGGTGCGGCGCTTGGCCCTCCTTCGCGGCCCGGAGAGCGCCCGTTGGACTCTGGTATATGACCGACAAAGACAAGGGGCGACTTGGTTCAGGACGCGTGCTTCGGTCTGCCACCAAAAAACTTGGACTGAGCGAAATCGCTAAGAGGCTGAAGCGGCATGTGGACTTTCAACTGCTCGATTGGCGCGCGAGGGGAAGAAGAGCGACGCTCAAGGACGCGACCGTCATCGGGGTGACGGGGAGTTGCGGCAAGTCCACAACCACCGCCCTGATCGGGGCAATCCTGGCCAAAATCGGGGCGTGTCAGACCTATATCAACCAAGGGGGTGGCGGGCGGAACACCGATATTCGTGTTCGGCGCGCCATGTTGTCGCTCAACCCCGCCAATCGCTATTACGTATACGAAGCATGCACGACCGGCCCCGGAACCATTGCACGTCAGCTCGAAATCGTGCGACCGCAGATCGGCGTGGTGACCAACGTCGGCACCGATCACAGAAAAGCGTTCCGTACTCTTGAAGCGACCGCTAGGGAAAAGGCCACCTTGGTCGACGTTCTGCCACCTGATGGCATGGCGATCTTGAATGCCGATGATCCTCACGTCGCGGCAATGACAGCGCGAACCAAGGCGCGGGTCGTAACGTATGGACTCTCGTCCTCCGCCGAGATTAGAGGAAGCAACGTTGATTCCCGATGGCCCGACCGACTCACTCTCGACGTCAGTCATGGCAATCACAGTATCCGCGTCGCTACCCGGCTCGTCGGCGATCATTGGGCGACGAGCGTGCTCGCGGCAATCTCTTGCGGCATCGGATGCGGTCTCGACTTGGCGGCCTGCGCCGAGGCCGTCTCCGCAGTAGAGCCCGTGTTTGGCCGCTACTCCGTTCATCGCAAAGAGGGCGGCCCGGTCTTTATTCTCGATAGCGCCAAGGCGTCCTATTGGACGATCCCATCGGCACTTGCCTTCCTGGCCACGGCGTCCGCTTCGAGCAAGACAGTCGTCTTCGGTACAATCTCGGACTATGCCGGCAATGCAAGCCGGGTCTATCGCCGCTTGGCACGCCATGCACTCGCGGTCGCCGATAGAATAGTGTTCGTGGGTCCGCATTCGGATCACATCGCGAGGCTAAGGAAGCAAGATGTGGGCAACCGGTTGTTTTCCTTCCAGTCTGCTCACGCGGCGAGCGCATTTCTGTCGGGCACGCATGCGGCCGAAGAGATGATCTTCATTAAGGCATCGGTTAATGCCGATCATCTCGAGCGGATCATGCTAGCCCAGTGCGACACCGTGGTGTGCTGGCGCGAGAGATGCAAACGGTCGGGCAATTGTCCCGCCTGTGCGGAATACCGCAGGTCTTCCCCGCCGCCCTTCACTTCAACCAGGGGCTGATAACACTTGGCAGACGAAACAATGCGGTCACCGCAAGTGTCAGCGTTCAGAGCGGCCGGTTTACTGTGCCGATCGCGCCGACGTTGATATAGGCTGGTCCCGTTTCGAGGCGCTGTTCGAGAAGACGTGGACGCTGCCCGACGTGGCGAAGGTCGATTGACGTAAGCCAAATTCCCCGGAGGTCGCATCATGGCGAAACAGGCGATACAGAAAAAGACGGTCAGCGAAGTGACCATGCTCGGAACGCAGTTCATCCGATGGGGCTTGGGCCTGTTCATCTTCGGCCTCATCATCGGCTACGGCGCCCTGGCGTACGCTCTGCGCGGCGCTCTCGCATTCCTCCCTTGGATGCTGTCGGCTTCCATGCTGCAAGTCGGGTCGCTCGGCATGGTGGCGATCGGTTGCGTCTACCTGCACCTGCCGCGCGACGACCTCGAGGCCGAGCAGCGGGATCTCGCCGCGTTCTGGCTCTGCGTCGCCGGCCTGATCGCGGTCTTCCTCACCGGCTATATCGGCTACTTTGTCGTGGACGCGATTTGGCCGTCGTTCTATCTCGCACCGATCAAGGCCGGGAAGAACGTGTGGTTGATCGCCCAAGGGCTGAGCATCTTGCTCTATTTGATCGGCGTCGTGCTCGCCTACATGTCAATCAGGCGCGTCACGCATTTTGAGCTGGAGAGATCGCGCAAGCCGTCGTTATGAAGGCCCCATCGGGAGTGAGCCTGCCTCGTTCGTTGCGTGGAGGCTCTCGCGGGCCCAGTCTTCCTTGCGCTTCTTGGCAACGGCAGACTCGCCGCCGCGCGTCGCCTTGAACAGATCGAGCGAATCGAGCTCCTCCTCCTGCGACGGCGCGATAGCGAGATCGCTGTAGGTCCAGCGGTCGGGCGCGTTAAGCACCTCGTTCAAGGTCTTCTTGTGCCGGCGATAGACCGACCAATAGCCCCACACTTTGCGCACGATCTCGCCGAGATAGCGCGGATAGAAGATCAGCGCGTTCTCGCGCGGCAGGCCATGGCGCCGGTCACGGCGAAACTTCATGCGGAAAGCGCCACCCTCGAGCGGATGCACGCCTTCGAAGGCGACCATCAAGTAGAACCACAGGATGGTCGAGAGCGTGGTCGAGGGCCGGCCCAGCCTGTTGGCCGCGGCCCGGCGGAGGATGGCGCGGACGTGATCGGGCGTGTAATAGGCCTGCCACGCGTCGCGGTAGGCTTCCTCCCATTCGTCATTGGACATTTTCGGGTGGCGACTGACGCGATGATCGAGGTCGTATTTGTTGAGATCGGAATCCATCCACGCGCCCTGCTTCAGCAGAACGGCGTGATCCTCGGAGCCCGGCAACGGCGTCAGGAAGAAGAATTCGAGGATATCGAGCGGCAGTTCCCGCTTGATGATCTCGATATCGCGCAAGATCGATTCTTTGGTGTCGCCGGGGAAGCCGAGAATGTAGCCGGCGTAGGTGAGAGCACCGTGCTCACGCCACTTCTGAAGCATGTAACGATATTCGGTGATCTTGTTCTGCCGCTTCTTCGCCGCAAGCAGATTGTCGGGATTGATGTTTTCGAGCCCGATGAAAACCCGCCGCACGCCGGCCTTGGTCGTCTTCTCGATGAAATTGGGGATGCGATGGCAGAGCGTATCGACCTGGATGGTGAAACCGATATTCAACCCCTCGTCGCGCAGCTCGATCAGCCGGTCCACCAGCTTTTCCCAATCGCGGTTGCGGGCAAAATTGTCGTCGGTGATGAAGAAGCGTTTGATTCCTTGGGCGACGTTCCGGCGCACCAGTTGTTCCAGGTCGTCGGCCGAGCGGAACCGGCTCTTGCGTCCCTGCACGTTGATGATGGTGCAGAAAGAGCACTGATAGGGACAGCCGCGTCCGAGATCGATGCTCGACAGCGACCCCGCGGTGCGGCTCACGTGCTTGCGCGGCAGAATTGGCGGGGGCTCGCCGGCCAGCGCCGGCAAGTCTTTCATGTAGTTGTAGAGCGGGGCCAGCTTTCCATTCCAGGCATCTTGCAGCACCTGGTCGAGCCGCTTCTCCTCAGCCTCGCCGGCGAAGAAGGAAATTCCGAGCGCCTGCGCTGCCTTCATCTCGGGCGGCATCTCGGGCAGCATCGAAATGCAGCCCGACACGTGAAAGCCGCCGATGCACACCGGAAAGCCGCCGGCAATGAACGGTCGCGCCAAATCGACGGCACGCGGAAACTGGTTCGATTGCACGCCGACGAGCCCGATCAGCGCCTTCCCGCCCTCTTTGCGGATCATGCGCATGATCTGCTCCGGGCGCACGCGCCGATTGGTCTCGTCGTAAGTGTGGAGCCGGATGTCGATTTCGGGACCGAGGACGTGACGGTCCCGCGCATCTTCGGCAAGGGCAAAGAGGCACGCCAGGGTGTTGGACGGGATGGCCGATCGCACCCACTGGATGGGATAGCCGTCGTCGTCGTAATGCGACGGCTTTATCATGACGAAATGAAACGGCTCCGACCGCGTCGCCTTCACCCTCACCCCCTCAATGTCCGGCTGCGCTGGGATATAGGCCGCCCTTCCACCGCAGCGGCCGGGCCCCCTTTTCCGTGACGCTGCGCCTGTTCAAGGCCATTTGCAAGCCTTGGTTGGTAAGGTTCAACCATGGCCGATTTTGGCCCTAAGAGCGGCTTGGCGAGCGGTTTCTGAGGGAGAAGCGGCCGCTCTGCTCGCGTTCTCGGCTTGACATCGGCAATTTGCGCTGCCATTTACGCCTAAGTTGATTGCTCGCGATCGCGCGTAGCTGCCGCCCAAGGCGGCGCCTCATCCCGAGACAATTTGATTTCATCGTCTGCCCCCAGATAGCGCGTGGGGTGAGGCAAATGCCGCTCTCCGGCCTTGCGCATCGTGCGTCGGGGTCCGCTAGCGGTCCTGAGGTATTTTCGTGACATTAGCTTCTTTCGACGGCCTCGGCCTGATCGAGCCCCTGCGGCTCGCGCTCAAAGCCGAAAACTATTTGCGGCCGACACCGATCCAGACGCGGACCATTCCGCTGCTTGCGGCCGGCAAGGACCTGCTCGGTATCGCCGAGACCGGCACGGGCAAGACTGCCGCCTTCGCTCTGCCCATCTTGCAGCGCCTCGCCGCGGAACGACCCGCGCAG
>DATEMT010000140.1:0-6473 GCA_035275445.1 Methyloceanibacter sp.
CTCGCGCGATGACTGACTGCGCTCCTTGATCTCGCGTGCGTTTTCGTCGTGCCTCATCGTTCCCTCGTTCGTTTCCAACGCAGAACCGGAACCCCGCTTCCGGATCGACAGAATGTCCTCAGTATCAAGAGAAAGGGGCAACGATCAGGCGAGAAATGACAAAGACTTGGGCCGAACCCAACGCACCGCCCCCAGTCACCGCAAGCGCGGCGCCGTCATGCATCAGTTTCTAAACGCATTTTAACCTTCGCGGCCGAGTTGGGGCGGGGTTCGCCAAATCGCCTTTCAATGACCTCGTGAGAGTCGATTTTCGGCCTTCTTTCTCCGTAGGTTACCGCTCTGCACAAAACGTGCGACCGGCTTGATTCTTCGTCGGTCTCAAAAAACCCTCCCGACAACTGAATACGGAGAGATGAGCGCATGTTCACAGTGCGAGCCAAGATGATTGCGGTGGGACTTCTCGGCGCCGCTGCGATAGCACCTGTCCACTCTGCCAAGGCCGACCAGCGTGGCCACGCCTCCTGGTATTCCTTGCCGGCGAACAAGACCGCCAACGGCGAGCGGATGAACCCCAATGACCTGACGGCCGCGCACCGGTCGTTGCCGTTCGGCACGCGGGTCCTGGTCGAGAACCTCTCGAACGGGCAATCCGTTGTCGTCCGCATCAACGACCGCGGGCCCTTTGTCGGCGGCAGGATCATCGACCTGTCCAAAGCGGCCGCTGCCAGCATCGGCATGATCGCTTCGGGCGTCGCCAATGTCAGGGTGAGCGTCGCTGATGGCGGCGTGCTCGCTCAACTCGGCGAAACGACGGCGAACGCCAATGCCGCGTCCCGGATCAAAGGCGACGTGATCGAAGCTGCGCAAAGGGACGACACGCCGGCAGTTTCGGCGAAGATGGTCGCTAACGACACTGACAAGGCGAAGGCTGCGCCCAAACTTTCCAGCAAGACAAAGATCGCGGCAAAGACTCACAAGACCAAGGTTCTTGCCGCGGCGACGACCGCAACGAAGAAGCGCGGTGCGTCGTCGACCGTAAAGCTTGCCGCGAAGCGGTCGCGGCCGAGCGAAAGCGCCAAGGCCCGCGTCCAGCTCGCTGCGGCACACGCCGGCACGCGCGCGGCGGGGCGCGAGGCATCGCGGCTCTCGAGCCGCCGGACGATCGTGGCATCGGCCGGGCTCCGAGAAGCGGGGCGGCAGGCGGCGAAACTGTCGAGCCGCCGCACGACCGTGGCGTCGGTCGAGTTCAGGGAGACGGGACGCAAGGCGTCCAAGATCTCGAGCCGCCGCATCGGCGTGGCGTCGAAGATGCAACACCACTACCAGGTCCTCGGCATGTCGCCGGGGTTCATGAAGCAGGGCAAGCGCGAGCGCCGCGCCACGGGCTAGCGCTCGCTACGTCTCGCTTCAGTACCTGTCTTATTCCCTCTCCCTCGCGGGCCGCCTCTCGGCGCCCGCGAGCGCAGTTTTTTCCGAGCTGTCGCCCTCCACGGCCCGGCAAGTCCCGAAAATCATGGAAAAATCAAGCGGTGGCGGCTGAGAAGGCCGGCGGCTGTTGCCCGGAAGCCATAGGCAGGGGGCGCGAACTACCGCATAGTATCCTGCCGGATGCGACCGTCAGTGTAAGGACGGCCGCTTTCGGCGCACGAGACTTGCGATGGCCGGTCACGCAATCGTAACCTCGTCCCGTGACAGTCAGGCGGTGATTCGAGAACGTCACCGCAAGCACGTTAGCAGGACCCCATGACCAAGTTCGCCGCCGCAAGCAAATTCCTCCTCCCCGTTTTTGCCGGAGCGCTTCTCGTGCTCGTCGCAGCTCACGAGGCGCCCGCCCAACAGGGACCGAACGACAGTCAGGCGGCTCAAGGCGGATATCCGCACAGCGCTTACGGACCTGCCGCTCCGCGCCGGCCCGGCGGCTTCTCGCGGCTGACGCTGAGCGACATCTGGGGACCGGCCAAAATGCCGCAACCTCCGACGGATTTCGGACCTCATTTCGACTTCCCGCCGGAGTCCCTCAACGGCGCTCCGCTTCACGATCCCTATCCCAACTAAGTCTTCGCATCGCAGTCTCTTCCGCGCGCCAGACCTGGCAGATGGGTCTTGCGCTTGGCCGTCTCACGCCCCTAAAGTGAGGCGTTTTGCGGGCAGATTGCGAACCCGGGTGGAGATTTGCCGTACGCGCTCGTGGGAGGCGGGGCGGTTTCTTTCCCGCTTTGTAGACTTGCCTGATCCTCTGCGCGGCGTCAGCGCGCAGACCAGTGGAAGGGGGAAAGGAGCTTCCCATGCGTCAGACCGGTACGGTCAAGTTCTTCAATCACTCTCGAGGGTTCGGCTTCATCACGCCGGACGATGGCGGCAAGGATGTGTTTTTGCATATCTCAGCGTTGCAGCGTTCGGGGCTTCCGGCGCTCGACGAGGGCGCGCGCGTCTCTTTCGAGACCGAGCCAGACCGCCGGGGCAAGGGTCCGCAGGCCATCAACGTGCAGGCCAGCGAATAGCCTCCCCCACAATCGAATTTTGCAGCGATCGGTTCCGGTAGCGGCGCTCCATGCGCCTCTGCCGGGGCCGCGCCGATGATGTCACCGCGGCCCCGCCGTTGCCATGAGTGAGGCACGATCAACGGCCTTGGCCAGAGTGCTCGGCCGGCTCGAACGGGAGGAGCCGCAGGCGCTCGAGCGGCTGTTCCGGCTCCTCTCCATCCCGAGCGTATCGACCGACCCGGCCCATCACCAGGCGTGCATCGACGCGGCGGAATGCTGCGCCGATCTCTTGCGCGAGGCGGGCTTCGACGCGCGGGTCATGCCCACGTCAGGAAAGCCGATGGTGGTCGGGCATGCACGCGACGCTGAGACGAACAAGCCGCGCCGCCGTGTGCTGTTCTACGGCCACTACGACGTGCAACCGCCCGAGCCGCTCGAGGTATGGATCGCCCCGCCCTTCGCGCCGCGCCTCGCCGACGATGCGCAGTACGGCAAGGTCATCGTCGCGCGCGGCGCCTCCGACGACAAAAGCCAGACGATGACTTTCATCGAAGCCGCGCGCGCCTGGCGGGCGGAGACCGGAACGCTTCCGCTCGATGTCAGCGTTCTGATCGAAGGCGAGGAAGAATCGGGGAGCCCCAGTCTTGCGCCGTTCCTGGCCGCGCACGGTCACGAACTCACGGCCGATCTCGCGCTCGTTTGCGATACCGGACAGTGGGACGCGACAACGCCCGCCATCACCGCCTTCCTGCGCGGGCTCGCCTTCTCCGAACTCATCGTGAAAGGCCCTTCGCGCGACCTGCATTCCGGCCTCTATGGCGGGCCCGCGCTCAATCCTTTACGCGTTCTCGCCGAAATCCTCGCGAGCCTTCACGACGAAGACGGCCGCGTCGCCATTCCCGGTTTCTATGACGGCATTCGCGGGCCGTCGCCGGAAGAGCTTGCGCGTTGGCGCGCGCTCGGCTTCGACGAGGCGGGCTTTCTCGGCGCCGTTGGCTTGAGGGAGCCGGCCGGCGAGAAAGGCCGTGCGGTGCTCGAGCAGCTCTGGGCGCGCCCGACCGCCGAGATCAACGGCATTACCGGAGGCTATGGCGGGCCGGGCACCAAGACGGTGATCCCGGCGGAGGCATCCGCGAAACTCTCCTTCCGCCTCGTGCCCGGTCAGGACCCGGCGAAGATCCTCGCCGGGTTCCGCCGCTTCGTCGCCGAGCGCTTGCCTGAAGATGCGGAGGCGTCATTCGCCCATGAGGGCGGTTCGCAAGCCGTGGGCTTCGACACCAGCGCGCCCGCCTTCATCGCTGCCGCGCGAGCGCTCGAAGAAGAGTGGGGCAAGGCGCCGGCGATCGTCGGCTGCGGCGCCTCAATCCCCATCGTCGAGTCGTTCCGCTCGCGCCTCGGCATGGACTCGCTTCTCGTCGGCTTCGCGCTCGACGACGACCGCATCCATGCGCCGAACGAGAAGTACAATCTCACGAGTTTCACCAAGGGGATGCGAAGCTGGGCGCGCATCCTCGCCGCGCTCGGGGCGCTCGACTGATGCGGCGCACGCACAATTGCTTTCTGGCCTTGGCCCTCGCGCTGCTGTGCTTGGCGGCGACGGGCGCGCCGGCGAGGGCCTGGCGCGACGCGCCCGGTCAATTCGACTACTACGCGCTCGTTCTGAGCTGGGTGCCGACCTATTGCCGCGGCGAGGGCAAATCCCGCGGCGACGCGCAATGCAACGCCGCAGGGCGGCAGACCTTTCTGCTGCATGGACTGTGGCCGCAATACGCCAAAGGCTGGCCTGCGGATTGCTTCACCGGCAAGCGTCCCTGGGTGCCGGACGGCGTGATCGCCGCGATGCGCGACATCATGCCGAGCAAAAACCTCGTGATTCACGAATACCGCACGCACGGCACCTGCTCGGGCCTACCGCCGGCGGAGTATTTCGCCGTCGCCCGCGCGCTTTACGCGCGCATCAGCGTTCCGGCGGGCTTCCTCGCCCCCGGCGCCGATCTCGACACGCCGGAGGAAATCGAGCGCGCCTTCCTCGACGCCAATCCCTGGCTCACGCCGGACATGATCTCGATCACCTGCCGCAAAGCCAACCTCCTCGACGTCAGAGTGTGCTTCGGCCGTGATCTGACGCCCCGGGCTTGCGGCGCGAACGAAGATCAGGGGCGGCTCTGCCCCTTGCCGAAGATTGCCGTGCCGCCGCCAGCGCGCCCCTGAAGCCGTCGTCATACCGGCGCAAGCCGGTATCCAGGGCAACAAGTGCAGTGCATGCCGCTTCTGGATTCCGGCTTTGGCCGGAATGTCCGAGGTCTCTCGTTTCGGGCTAAAGACGCGCGCGAAAGATGGCGACGCAGCCTTCTTGCGCGACGGCGACAGTGGCGAAGCGGCGCCGCAACCCATCCGACAGGGCCTCAACGTCGTCGGCGCGATTGTTGAACACGCCCTTCGCATTATAGAGATCGGAGAGAGCGCGCGCGGCGCTGTTCGGCGCAATGCCCCGGCCGAGGATCGTTGCGCCGAACAGCGTGGCGCCGTCGCGCATCAGCGGCCGCAAATGGTCGATCACGACCAGTTTCTCGTCCATGCGACCCGGGAGGCAATGGAGCACGTAAGTGAGACCGACGGAGGCGACCGGCGCGGCACGAAGCGCAAGCGGCGCAAGCAGGTTGACCTGGTGCAGTTCCGGCTCGAAGCGAGCGAGCCGCGCGCCGGCGCGGTCGAGACAATTGCGATTGGCGTCGAGCAAGACGAGGCGCTTCAGCTGTGGCGTCGCGGCGCGATCGAGCAGTAGCCCCGTGCCCACCCCCGCCTCCAGATGATCGGGAGCGAGGCTCTCGCGATAGAGCTCGACGAGACGCCGCGTCGGACACTGCCAGGCGAAGCGGTTGGAAAGGCCGTGAACCAGCACATCGTAAATCGCGAGCGTGAACGGCGTGTACGCCGCATGCGCCTTCGCGACGGCATTCTCGTCGAACACGGCTCACTCCTCGGCAGATTCTCGGCCCGACTTCAATAGGGCACGGGAGAAGCCGGCGAAAGGCCGGAGCTTGTTCGCCTATGGGCGCTCACATAGAGTGGCCCCGCTTCCTTGGCTCCCACCTTCCGACCCGGCAGCATGGCGAAAGATAAACACGACCGGACCGTGCTCGTGACCGGCGCGGCCCGTAGACTAGGCCGGATCATCGCGCTCGATCTCGCCGCCAACGGCTGGCGCGTCGGCGTGCATTATCGCGCGTCGGCGGCCGAGGCGGCCGGTCTCGTTGCCGAGATCGAACGGAATGGCGGGACGGCCGCCGCCTTTGCCGCCGATCTCGACCGCCTCGATGCACTTCCCGAATTGATCGCCGATTGCGCCACGGCGCTCGGCGCGCCTTCCTGCCTCATCAACAACGCGGCGCGCTTCGAGCGCGACACGCTCGAGACGCTCGACGGCGCGAGGTGGCAGGCGCATCTCGACGTCAATCTGAGGGCGCCGGTCTTCCTCACCCAAGCCTTCGCCCGAACCCTGCCCGGCGGCACGGAAGGAAACGTCATCAATATCCTCGACCAGAAGGTGCTGCGGCTCACCCCCGACTATTTCTCCTATACCATCGCCAAGGCGGCACTGTGGTCCGCCACGCAAACCATGGCGCAGGCGCTCGCGCCGGAGATCAGGGTCAACGCGATCGCGCCCGGTCCCGTTCTCAAGCACGAGGGCCAGAGCCGGAGCGCGTTCGAGCGGGAGTGCGGCGCGACCTTGTTGCGACGGGCGGTGAGCGCAGGCGACGTCGCAAGCGCGGTCAGGTTTCTGCTCGAAACCCCCTCTATCACGGGCCAGCTCATCGCGCTCGACAACGGCCAGCATCTCGCTTTCGATGACGCAGGCGGCGATTAAGGCATCGCAGCCAGGCTCTTGAAGGCGACCGCGCCGAGACCCTAGTTTCGCTCAAGCTACGCCGGTTCCGTGATTGTAAAAGTTAAATGATTCCATGCCATTAGAGAATCCCGAGAAGAGCG
>DATEMT010000141.1:0-9302 GCA_035275445.1 Methyloceanibacter sp.
GAACCGCGCAGGCGCTCGCGCGCCTCGCCGACCTCACGCCGCGCCAGATCGCGGCCGAGCTGGATCGCTACATCGTCGGCCAGGCCGAAGCCAAGAAGGCCGTCGCCATCGCGCTCCGCAATCGCTGGCGCCGCCAGCAGCTCGACGACGAGTTGCGCGAAGAGGTGCTGCCCAAGAACATTCTCATGATCGGCCCGACGGGCGTCGGCAAGACCGAGATCTCGCGCCGCCTGGCGAAGCTCGCGGGCGCGCCCTTCATCAAGGTCGAAGCCACCAAATTCACCGAAGTGGGTTACGTCGGCCGCGACGTCGATCAGATCGTGCGCGACCTGCTCGAGGCCGGCATCGGCCTCGTGCGCGACGGCAAGCGCAAGGAGGTCGCCGCCAAGGCCCAGCTCAATGCCGAGGAGCGCGTGCTCGACGCTCTGGTCGGATCGGGCGCCGCGCTTTCGACCCGCGAGGCGTTCCGCAAGCGCTTGCGCACGAGCGAGCTCGACGACCGCGAGATCGAGATTCAGGTGGCCGACACGCCGACGATGCCGTCCTTCGAGATCCCCGGCATGCCCGGCAGCCAAGTCGGCATGATCAATCTCTCCGACATGCTCGGCAAAGCGCTAGGCACGCGCACCAAGCCGCGCAAGGTCAGCGTGCGCGATTCGTTCGACATTCTCTTGAGCGAGGAATCCGACAAGCTGATCGACAACGACATGATCGTGCAGGAGGCGATCCGCAACGTCGAGAATAACGGCATTGTCTTCCTCGACGAGATCGACAAGATCTGCGCGCGCTCGGAGCGCATCGGCGCCGATGTCAGCCGCGAAGGCGTGCAGCGCGATCTCCTGCCGCTGATCGAGGGCACGACCGTCGGCACCAAATACGGTCCGGTGAAGACCGATCACATTTTGTTCATTGCCTCGGGCGCTTTCCACATCGCCAAGCCGTCCGACCTTTTGCCCGAGCTTCAGGGCCGGCTTCCCATCCGCGTCGAGCTCCGCCCGCTCACCCGCGACGATTTCCGCCGCATCCTCACCGAGCCCAAGGCGTGCCTCATCAGACAATATGTCGCGCTGATGAAGACCGAGGGCGTCGATCTCGAATTCACCCCCGACGCCATCGACGCTATCGCCGATATCGCGGTCGAGGTGAACACCAATGTCGAGAATATCGGCGCGCGGCGGCTCTCGACGGTGATGGAGCGCATCCTCGACAACATCTCGTTCGACGCCACCGACAAGACCGGCGAGAAGATCGTCATCGACGCCGCTTATGTGCGCGAGCATATCGGCGATCTCGCCAAGAACGCCGACCTGTCCAAATTTATTCTTTAGGCGCGCCGGCCACCGCGCTGCGCGGCCCTGAGCCGCACATAAAGCGCGCCTTCGCCGCCGAGCCGCCGCGGCGCTTCCGCATAGCTCACGACGAGTGGAGCGAGGTCGGGCTGCTCCAGCCAGTGCGGCACCGATGAGCGCAGCACGCCGCGTTCGCCGTCCACATAGAAGCTTCGCCGCGCATCCGGCTCGGCGCCTCTGCCGGTAATGACGAGCACGTGGCGATGGCCCTTTCCTTGCGCCGATTTGAGGAAGCGCTTGAGCGCGGCATGCGCCTCGCGCTGGCGCATGCCGTGAAGGTCGAGCCGCGCCTCGACCGCAAGCCGCCCGCGTGTCAGCGCCCGCGCGGTTTGGCGGCTGAGGACTTCGCCGCGTGCCGCAGGCGGAGGCTTCGGCGCGGCCTTCGGCACCAGCCTCGGCGCCGGCTTCTCGGTCTTGACCGCCGCGGCTGGCGGCTCTTTCTTGGGGCGAGCCGGGCGCGACACGACCCTGCCCGCAGCGAGCGGTTTCGCGCTGCGGGCCACGCGTTCCCACAGATCGTCATCGCTCTCGTCTTTCCGCTTGCTCATGACTGTGTCATTCCCGCGAAATCGGGAATCCGGCAACCTTCTGCCTGTCGTTCATACACCACAGGGGTTACTGGATTGCCCGGTCAAGCCGCGTAATGACAAATTCCGGCTGGACGCTGGACGCTATTTCGGCAGCAGGATCGCGAACCGCGCCGCGTGGCGCGTGCCGCCGGCGATCGCGCCTGCGCCCTCGCCCGTGCCGAAGAAGATGTCGCCGCGCTCCGGCCCCCTGATCGCCGAGCCGACGTCCTGCGCCACCATTAGCCGGCGGAACGGCTCCCCCTCGGTCATGAAGTCGTCGGCCATGACGAAGACCGGCAGTCCGAGCCGGTGGTAGGCGGTATCCACGGCGAGGCTCCGCCCCGGCGTGAGCGCGACGCCTTGCGCCCCGCAAGGTCCGTCGCGGCCCTCCTCCGCGTCGAGTTCGCGGAAGAACACATAGGACCGGTTCTCCTCCATCAAGGCGCGGCCGCGCGCTTCGTCGCATTTGAGCCACGCCTTCACCGCCGCCATCGACATGCCGTCGGCTGCGATCGCGCCGCGCTCGATGAGCAGCCGGCCGATCGAGGTGTAAGGATGGCCGTTCTTGCCGCCATAGGTGAGCCTGACCGCGCCGCCGTCCTTCAGCTTCACCCGGCCCGAGCCCTGCACCTGCATGTAGAACAGTTCGACCCTGTCTTTGACATAGAGCAGCTCGAGCCCGCGTCCCGAAAGCTCGCCCTCCCAGATCTCGGCGCGCGTGTAATAGGGCACTTGGCCGCTGGCGGTCTCGCGGAAGCCGGTGATGCGGTCGTTGAAGCGCGCGCGCTCCGTCTCGGGCGCGAGCGTGATCAGGTCCTCGGGCCGGCGATAGACCGGCACCTGGTACGGCCCGCCGTGTTCATACGACCCCTCGATCTCGGGCTCGTAATAACCGGTGACGAAGCCCGGGCGGCCACTATCGGCGACGGTATGCGGAAGAAACCGGTCCTCGAAGAAAGCGCGCGCGGCGTCGGCACTGGCGCCGGGCCCAAGCGCGCGCGCATCGGCGGCATGCGGCGCTTCTGGATCGGCGGCGCAGGATCGTAACAAGGCGCGGAAAGCGGCCGCGTGGTCGTCTTGCGCCCAGCCTTCGAGGTCGGCGAAACGCGTCGGTCTGAGGCTGATCGGCGTGTCGTCCAAGCGCTAGTTGGCGGCTTCGGTGGCGACGAGCTTCCAGTTGGGATTGCGCGAGCCGACGTCGCGCGAGAACGTCCAGATATCGGTGACTTCGCGCACCTTCTTGGGATCGCCTTCGATCACCTCGCCTTCGGCGTCGCGGGTCACCGAGACAAGCTCGCTTACGAACTTCACCGTGACGAAGGCGGTGCGGTTCTTGATCTCGGCCTCGATGATATCGGCCTTGTCGATGCCGACGAGGCTCGACTCCATCTTCTCGCCGCGGCCGTCGCGTTCGCGGATCGCGCGATGGAAGCCGTCATAGACCTCGTCGCCGAGGAGATTCTTCAGCGTCGCCTCGTCGCCTTCGGCAAAGGCCATGACGATCATCTCGTAGGCCGCCTTGGCGCCATCGAGGAATTGGTTCGGATCGAAGCCAGGGTCGGCGCGGATGAGCCCGGTCAGCGACTGTCCGAGCGGGCTGTCCTTGGCGGCGTGGCGTCCGAGCCGGGCCTCGATATCTTCGCTCGAAGGACCGGACGCTTCGATCGTGGCGCGCGCCGGGCGGTTGCGCGGCAGCGCCACCACCGGCTCGTTCGCCTCAGGCGCGCCCGCACGCTTGGCGTCGGGCCGCGAATAGGGATCGAACGGCTGCCGCTCGGAGCCCGTGCGCCGTCCCAGCACATTGCGCAGCCGGATGAAAATCACGACGGCGAGCACCAGGAACAGGAGCGTGTAGATATCGAAGGCTTCACTCATAATCACACCAATAGCCGCATTTTGGCGTTCCCGCGTCCGGCGGCGACCTCTCTTGGAGGAATATTGGGACGTGCGTCTCGATTCGCCAGCGGGTCCTCGCCACGAGCGAGGAAAGTCCCAAACTTGCCCGCGCCTTTGAGCTTACGGCATTCAAGAGCGCGAAGCCAACCCAAAACCCCTTTGCGCTTAATCGGCTCTTGCCCCGAGGCCAAGCCCCGCGTCATGGAATTGCAGGCCGCTTCCATCCCATGCTAGCCAAGACGTGAAGGGATTGAGATCGATGGCGAAAGACAAGCAAGCGGGCAATCAGCCCAAGAAGACGAACGGCGACGGGCCAGCCAAGGGACCGACGGAAGCCCTGCCCGAGCAAGGCGCTCAAGCGAGGCCCTCGCCTCAACTCACGATGCTCGCCCTCTACGTCAAGGATTTGTCGTTCGAAAGTCCGAGCGCCCCCAAATCGTTGCAAGGCCCGGGCCCGAATCCGCAGCTCAAGGTCAATGTCAATGTGAATGCCGGCCCGCGCGGGGACGACACCTACGAAGCCGCCCTGCAACTCGAGGCCCAGGCCAGCAGCGACCTCGGCGTCATCTACAATGTCGAGCTGTCTTATGGCGGCCTGTTCCGCCTGCGCGGCGTTCCGGAGAACCTGCTTCAGCCGGTCTTGTTCGTCGATTGCGCGACGATCCTGTTCCCGTTCGCGCGCCGCGTTCTTTCCGATGCGGTCCGCGACGGCGGCTTCCCGCCGCTCCTGCTCGATCCGATCGATTTCGGCAAGCTTTACGCCCACAAATTTGCGACGGCCGAAGGCAATCTTCCGGCGAAGAACTAGGCTGCTCCTAAGTCGGATCGGGCTTGCGATCGCGCATGCCCGTGCTCGATCGTCGCAGCCTGAAGAAGACCAAGAAGAATCCGAGCCAGAGCGCGACGGAGAGGCCGTAGAAGACGATGGTTCGCGCCGACCACAACGGCCAGGAGCCGGCGGGACCGATCGCGATCACGTTGGGGTACCAGGTGAAGAGCGTCGAGCGCCACCGATACCACAACAGGGTCATTTCGGTGTTGCGGGACTGCGCGGTCTTGGCGTCGTTGAAGACGCGTTCGCTGTTGCGCTTCAGCCACCACCAGGAATCCTCGTTGATGAGCTCGAGTCCCCGGTCGGACCGGTTGCGCATGTAGATGTATTCGATGTCGGTCGTATTGCCGCTTGCATCGGGATCGCTGCGGCGCACTTCGGTTCCGGTTATGAGCCCCGTCGTCCAGGTCGGACGGGCGTATTCCCAGCCGAACCACAGCGGGATGCCGACCACGAGTGAAGCGATGGCGAGAACGGGAGCGCCTCGGCGCGATAAGATAAACGCGAGGACGAGAACCGCGATCAGAACGATGTAGCCGAAAGACAACCAAGCCTGGAGCATGGCGCAAACCTCCCGAGCAGAATCGACGAGCAACGGTCGAGCCGCCGCACCTTATCAGGATAGCGCTAGTAGCGCAGCCACGCCGCTTCGGCGCCAAGCGTCGCCACGAACGCGCCGTGAGCCTCGATCTCCGCCGCCGTCAGCCGCGGCGGGAGCGGCCGCGGCCGCTGGGCGCTCGTCCCCGCATGCGTCCGCAACATGATCGCCTGCGCGCCGTTGACGGCAAAGTCGAGCCGCGTCTGGTGGCCGCCGACAAGTTCTGCGTACACCCCGGCGAGCAGGCGGCAATCGAGCAGCGCGCTATGCTTCTCGCGCAGCGACAGATCGATGCCGTAACGCTTGCACAAGGCATCGAGGCTGCACGGGGCGCCGGGATGCTTGCGCCGCGCGAGCGCCAGCGTATCGACGACGCGGTCCCAGACGAGACGCGGCCGCGCGATACGGTCGAACTCGGCGTTGAGAAAGCCGAAATCGAAGGTGGCGTTGTGCATCACCAGCATCCCGCCTTCGAGGAAGGCGAGCATGTCGTCAGCAAGTTCGGCAAAACGCGGCTTGTCGCGCAGGAACTCCGTCGAAAGGCCGTGCACCTCGAAGGCGGGATAGGGCACGTCGCGTTCGGGATTGAGATGGCAATGCCACACCCGGCCGGTGGGAATGCGGTTGATGAGCTCGACGCAGCCGATCTCGACCACCCTGTGGCCGTCGAAGGGGTCGAGCCCCGTAGTCTCGGTGTCGAGGACGATCTCGCGCACAATGATCTCGCTAGTCCTTGCGGCGCAGCCTTGCCATGACGCGCCCTTCCCTGCTCTTAAGCGATTCGACCAGTTTATCGATCTCGATTCGCATGTCCGCGAGGCCAAGCCCGCTGTCCACAACGTAGTCGGCACGCGCCACGCGCTCGGCGTCGGGAAGCTGGCGGGCGAGGAGATGTTCGAGCTTGTCGGCGGTCATGCCGGGACGCGAGAGCACGCGGGCGCGTTGCACGTGCTGAGGCGCGCTCATGACCACGGTGACATCGACGCGGGAATCGGCGCCGGTTTCGAACAGGAGCGGGATCTCCAGGACCGCGAGTGGCGCGCCGTCCTTCTCCGCGGCGCAGAGAAAGTCGAGCTCGGCCGCGACCACCAGCGGATGGACGATACGTTCGAGCCGGTGCAGGTGCTCGGGCGATCCTGCGATCGTCTCCGACAGCGTCTTCCGGTCGATCCGCCCGTCTTTGGCGACCCCGGGAAAAGCGGATTCGATCGCTGCGACCGCTTCGCCTTCATAGAGGCGATGCACGCAGAGATCGGCGTTGAACACCGGGATGCCATGTTCGGCGAATCGCTCGGCCGCCGCGGATTTCCCCATGCCGATCCCGCCGGTGAGCCCGATGACGAGCATCATACGCCCCCGAGAGAGGCGGCGACATGGGCCCGCAATTCGGAAGTGACCGCGGGGCGGACGCCGAACCAGCGCTCGAAACCGGGCACGGCTTGGTGGAGCAGCATGCCGAGCCCATCGACAGCGCGATTGCCGCGCGCGCGCGCCGCGGCGAGAAGGTGCGTTTCGAGCGGGCTGTAGACGAGGTCGGTGACGACGGCGTCGGACGGGAGCGAGGCGAGATCGAGGTCGAGAGCCTCCTTGCCGGTCATGCCGAGGCTCGTCGCATTGACGAGAAGGCCGCAGCCCGACAGCGCGCGGTTCCGCTCCCGCCAATCGACCACGGTCACAGCCGGGCCGAAAGCGTCTGCCAACTCCCGGGCGCGATCTGCCGTCCGGTTGGCGAGCAGGATGCCGCTTGCCCCTTCGGCCAGCAGCCCATGCAGAACGGCGCGGCCGGCGCCGCCGGCGCCCAGCACCATCGCCGGCCGGCGCCCCTCGTTCCATCCGGGCGCGCCGGCGTTCAGATTGGTCATGAAGCCGTAGGCATCGGTGTTGCTCGCGTTGAGCCGGCCCGCGTCGTCGAGCCACAACGTGTTGGCCGCGCCGATGGTTCGCGCCGCCTCGTCGGCGACCGCCGCGAGCCGCAATGCCGCCTCCTTGTGGGGCAGGGTCACGTTCGCGCCGACATAGCCTTGGGCCTTGAGCCCACCGAGGAACGCCGGCAGATCCTCGGGGCTCACCGCCTCCTTGTCGTAGGCACCGGCAAGACCGTACTGCTTTAGCCAAAAGCGGTGGATCAAGGGTGAGCGGGAATGCTCGACCGGCCAGCCGATGACACAAGCGCGTCTCATGCAAGTCAGCCTTCGATGACGCCCTCGCGCCGAAGCGTATCGAGGAGCGGAATGAGGGGCAGGCCGAGAATCGAAAAATAGTCGCCGTCGATCGTCTCGAAAAGCTGCACGCCGAGCGACTCGATCTGATAGGCGCCGACGGAGCTGAGGACCTCTTCGCCCGCGGCAGCAAGATAGCGGCCGATATAGGCCGGCGACAGCTTTCGCATGGCGAGCGTGGCCACTGTCGTTTCGGCCCAGATGGTCTCGCCATTGGTGGCGACCGCGACGGCGGTGTGAAGCGTGTGCTTCTTCCCGCTCAAGTCGAGCAGTTGGCGCCGCGCCGCTTCCATGCTGTCGGGCTTCGAGAAGACGGTGTCCCCGCAAGCCAGCACCTGGTCGCCGCCGATGACATAGGCCTTGCGCGCAAGATCGCTCACTGCCTCGGCCTTGGCTCTCGCCAGCACCTCGGCGACATCGTGGGGGTTGAGCGTCCCCTCGCCGCCGACGGCCGCCCGCATGGCCGCCTCATCGAGGCCGGGCGGCTCGACGATGAACGTAAGCCCGGCCGCTTGCAGCATGCGTGCCCGCGATTTCGAGGCGGAGGCGAGGATCAGAGGCGGGCGCCCGGCCTGGAGGAAGCTCGTCATGCCTCGAGCGCCGGCGCTTCGCGGTCGTGATAGAGGCGGATGATGGCGGCGGCGGTTTCTTCGATCGAGCGGCGCGTGACGTCGATGATCGGCCAGGCATGGCGCGCGCACAGCGCCCGCGTCTGCGCGATCTCGGCCGCGATCGCTTCCCGGTCGACATAGTCCTCGAGGTGATTATGGGCATGCTCGATCACCCGGTTCTGCCGCACTTGCGCGATCCGCTCGGCGCTCGCGACGAGGCCGACGACAAAGGCGCTGGTCGGAGCTTCGAGTTGCGGCGGCAGCGGCATCCCGGCAACGAGCGGCACGTTCGCGGTCTTGAAGCCGCGATTGGCGAGATAGATCGAGGTCGGCGTCTTCGAGGTGCGGCTGATGCCGACCAGCACGATATCGGCGTCGCTCAGGTTCGGCGGCAGGTGGCCGTCGTCGTGGAGCATGGTGAAGTTGAGCGCCTCGATGCGGCGGAAATAGTCGGCGTCGAGCACGTGCTGGCCGCCGACCGTGGGCGTCGCGGGCGTGCCGAGATAGGATTCGAACACTTGCAGGATGGGCTTCAGCGCGGGCACGCAAGGCACGTTCAATCGCTTGCAGGCGGCTTCGAGCTCTTCGGCGAGGTCGCGGTTGAACAGGGTGTAGAGCACGATCCCGGGGGTGGCTTCGACGTCCCGCACCACCCGTTCGAGTTCGCGCCGGCTTCGCACCAAAGGGTGCAGATGCTCGATCGCCCGGACCTGGGCGTATTGAACCCGGACCGCTTTGGCGATGGTGATCAGCGTCTCGCCGGTCGAGTCGGAGATCATATGCAGGTGAAAAGTTCGCGGGATATCCATGGTCATCCTTTGGATAACCGCGTTGGGTCGAGGGAGCAACCACGGCGAGGCGTCGGTCCTGTCGGCTCCCTCCCCGAAAACGGGAGCAAGTTCTGCACAGATTCGCTTGTGTCGAGAAAGTGACGCTGTTTTCGGACGACCCCGCAATACCTTCGCCCTTCCCCAGTTCCGCGCGGACGCTGTCCACAAACTGTCCAGCGCTTTGCCAAGCGGGCGAGACGCGCAGAAGGCCGGATAATCCTCGGCGGAAACCGCGCCGAAGGGCGGCGATAGCCACAACTGTCGTGCCGCGGTCATGTCGCGGATCCGAGCCCCGTCTAAACCTCTGTAGAGAGCCTGGTGACAGAACGAAATGTCCGCTATCCACGCCGTAACTGAAACAACAGAAACCTATTAGAGACTCTCTTTTAGTATTTTAG
>DATEMT010000142.1:0-3114 GCA_035275445.1 Methyloceanibacter sp.
TCTCGATGGCGGCTCGCTCTACTGGGTCATCAAGGGCTTCGTGCTGGTGCGGCAGCGCGTGCTCGATCTGCGCGAGGACGTGAAGGACGGCAGGCGCTGTTGCGGTATCGTGCTCGACACCGAGCTCGTCCCGACGCGGCCGCAACCCCGCCGCGCCTTCCAGGGCTGGCGCTATCTCGAAGCGGCCGACGCGCCCCCTGACGGCAAGAATTTGGACGACAAGGCCGAGGCGATGCCGCGGGCGATGCGCGAAGAGTTGCGCGCGCTCAGGCTTATCGATTGGTAGGGGCCGGCACGGCGACGTTGTCGATCAGCCGCGTGCGCCCGAGTTGGACGGCAGCAAGAACCCGCGCGCGCTTGACCGGACCGGACAGCGGCTTCAGCGTCTCGGGGTCGCGCACGGCGACATAGTCGACGCGGAAGCCCGCCGCTTCGAGCTTGAACCGCCCTGCCGCCGCCGCGTCGTCGGCGCCGCGGCCCTGACTTAGATCGTTCGCGACCGCGACGATGGTCTGATAGAGGAGGGGCGCCGCCTTCCGCTCCGCTTGCGACAGATAGGCGTTCCGCGACGACAGGGCGAGACCGTCCGCCTCGCGCACGATCGGACCGCCAAGGATCTCGACCGGAATGTCGAGGTCGCGCACCAGGCGCCTGATCACGAGCAACTGCTGATAGTCCTTCTCGCCGAATATCGCGACGTCGGGGGCGCATTGCAGGAGAAGCTTGGTTACGACGGTGGCGACGCCGTCGAAATGATTGGGCCGGGACGCGCCGCACAAATCTTCGGTAAGGTCCGAAACCACCACTTTCGTGCCGAAGCCCTCCGGATACATCGCCGCGGTGCCAGGCGCGAAGACGAGGTCCACGCCGGCCTTTGCGAGCTTGTCGAGGTCGCCCGCTTCGTCACGAGGGTAGCGCTGGAAATCATCGCGCGGGCCGAACTGAGTGGGATTGACGAAGATCGACACGACCGCGCGATCGGCCTTGCTCTTGGCGAGCGCGACGAGCGACAGGTGGCCGTCATGCAACGCGCCCATGGTGGGCACGAGCGCGATCCTCTCGCCCGCCTTCCGCCACGGGCCAAGGCTCTGCCTCAAATCGCTCACGCTGCGGGCGGTGGTGCTCATCGGGGCTTCTCCGGGGCGACCATAAAGCCGGTTCGTGCCGCGTCAACTGTCGGGCACGCCTGAGCGCAGCTCCCGTTCGCGATACGGCATTGTGCGCAACCGAGGGAGGGTCCATCTATATTGGGTTTTATCGCTTGACGGAGTTTCGAGAAGACATGGCCGAGCCCAAAACCCCCGCGAACCCCGCTCGCGGCGAGGTCGCACCGGAACGCTCGACCCGGACCGAGATCGACGCCTTCCTTAAGGACGTGCGAAGCCTGAAGCCGGTGGGGGAGGGAAGCGGGCGGCTGATCTTTGCCATGGACGCGACGATGAGCCGGCAGCCGTCCTGGGACCTCGCGCTCGAACTCCAGGCCGACATGTTCAGGGCCGTCAAGGCCGTCGGCGGGCTCGACGTGCAGCTCGTCTATTTCCGCGGCTTCAACGAATGCCAGGCGTCGAAATGGGTCGGCGACCCCGATGCCTTGGCGCGGCTGATGCGCAAAGTCGCTTGCGCCGGCGGCTTCACCCAGATCGGCAGGGTGCTGTCGCACGCCAAGGCCGAGAGCGCGGCGAAGAAGGTCAGCGCTCTCGTCTATGTCGGCGATTGTATGGAAGAGGATATCGATCGGCTCGCCAATCTCGCGGGCGAACTCGGATTGAGCGGCGTGCCGGTGTTCCTGTTCCAAGAGGGATCGGACCCCAAGGCCGAGCGCGCCTTCAGGGAGATCGCCCGGCTCTCGCGCGGCGCCCATTGCCGCTTCGACGCCGGGTCGGCAAGGCAGCTTCGCGAGCTTCTGGCCGCTGTCGCGGTCTATGCCGCCGGCGGTCGCAAGGCGCTTCAGAATTTCGGCGACGAGACCAAGAGCGCGGCCGCGCTCCGCCTGCTTGAACAGCTCGGCTGACGGGCGAAATCGATGGTCTATTTCCTCGTCGGATGCGCGTTCCTCGTGCTCCTTCTTTTCGCCGGACGAATGATCGCCTCGGCCAACCCCGGCAGTCTCGCCGTCGCTGTCCGCAGGATCGGCGGCGTTGCGGCCATCGCCGCCGCGGGGTTTCTTATCTTGCGCGGCGCGCTCCCGATCGCCATTCCGCTCGCGGTGTTCGGCCTCTCGCTGCTCAAGCGGGGAAGCGGGTTTTCGTTCGGCGATCCGTTCGGCTCGTCGCGCAAAGCGCCCGGGCAGAAATCGCGGGTCAAGACCGATCGGCTCGAGGTCGCACTCGACCACGACACCGGAGAAATGGAAGGCGCGTGCCTCACGGGGCGCTTCGCGGGGCGTACGCTTTCTTCGCTCAGCGACGGCGAGGCGATGGAGCTTCTCGCCGAGCTCTACCAGGAGGGCGCGCCGGAAGCCGCCGTCATGGAAGCCTATCTCGACTGGCGCCTGCCCGATTGGCGTGAGCGGCGTTCGGCGGCGGGCGAAGGGACGACGTCCGGCAGGCGGCGCGCCGGCGGATCGAAGCGCATGAGCGCCGAGGAGGCCTACGCCGTGCTCGGCCTCGATCCCAAGGCGAGCGAAGAGGAGATCAGGCAGGCGCATCGCCGCCTCATGATGAAGATGCACCCGGACCAGGGGGGTTCGAACTACCTCGCCGCGCGGATCAACGAGGCGAAGGACGTGCTGCTCGGCCGCGCGTGAGATCGTCATCGGCGCCTGAAGGGCGGCTTTCGCATGTCACTCCCGGGCAAGCGGGAATCCACCAATCGCGATCATCGGCTATTCAGATCGCAGCTTCTACTGGATTGCCCGGGCGGAAGTTTGCGGGAAAGCCGGAACTACTCGGCGAGCATGATCGCGCAGTCGAGGGAGAGCTTCTTCAGCGCGGCGCAGGCGGCCTCGGCGTCGTCTTGCGAGAAGCCGGCAAAGCGCGCCCGATACCATTCCTGGTCGCCCTTCATGAACGACGCGGTGAAGGGTAGGTGCCCTTTCAGAACATCGAGGGCGCGCTGCTGAACCATGCCAAGCCGATTCTCGGCCTCGGCCTGGGAGGTGAACGCGCCGACCTG
>DATEMT010000143.1:0-12993 GCA_035275445.1 Methyloceanibacter sp.
GCTTTTTTGAAGTCTTGCGTTGCGCCCATGCCTGGGGCCTAGCGCGCCGCCCGGGGCGCGGCAATCGCCGGGCCGTCGGTCATGCCGGCGAGCACCTCGGCGACGTGGCGCGCTTCGACGGGCGCATTCTCGCGCGCGAGCCGTCCGGCGATTTGCATGAGGCAGCCGAGATCGCTCGACACCACGGTTCGGGCGCCGGTACCGGCGACGTCGTTCAGCTTGGCGTCGAGGATCGCGGTGGAAATCTCCGGATACTTGACCGAGAAGGCGCCGCCGAAGCCGCAGCAGACCTCGCTCTCGCCGAGTTCCACCAGCGACAGCCCCCTCACGGTTTTGAGCAGCCGGCGCGGGGCGTCGCGCACGCCGAGTTCGCGCAAGGCCGAGCAGGAATCGTGATAGGTCACCGTGCCGGCAAAGGCGGCATCGACCGTTTCGAGCCCGAGCACATCGGTCAGAAACGACGTCAGCTCGAAACTCTTGGCGGCGAGCTGTGCGGCCCGCTCGGCGAAGTGAGGATCTCCGGCGAGAAGGCCGGGATAGTGCAGCTTGAGCATGCCGGCGCAGGAGCCGGAGGGTGCGACGACGTAGTCGAAGCGCTCGAAGGTCTCGACCACTTGGCGGGCGATGGCGACGGCGCTCTTGCGGTCGCCGCAATTATAGGCGGGTTGCCCGCAACAGGTCTGGGCGCGCGGGACCTCGACGCGACCGCCGCCGGCCTCGATCAGCTTGATCGCCGCGAAGGCGACGCTCGGCCGGAACAGGTCGATCAGGCAGGTGACGAACAGGCCGACCTGGGGAGAGGCGTTCAAGCTCATGTGCGGCCTTTGCAAGTCCAACCCGAGTGGCGGGACAGGGGAACCAGGATGTAGCATTGCGCTCGCGACTCAAGGAAACCGAATCCGCCGGGCGCCGGAGAAGGGGAGCGGAAGGGTGATGCGCCGACATTTGCTGCTTGCGGCCATTCTCCTGGCGCCGAACCCGGCGGCCGGCGCCGAGCCGGTGCGCCTCGTCACCCCTGTGGTTTACGGCACCCATCTCCCCGGCCTCGGCGAGCCTGCGGCGAGGCTCGCCAAGCTCATCGAGAAGCGCTCCTCCGGCGGCCTCATCCTCGAACTGAAGGAGCCGGGCGACGGGACCAAGCCCGACGAGATCCTCGCCAAAGTCTCCGACGGTAAGGTCGATGCCGGTTATGCCACCGCGAGTTTCTGGGCGGCGAAGCTTCCCGCAGGCTCGCTCTTCGCCGGTTACCCCTTCGGCCTCGACGCGTCTCAATATCTTGCCTGGTTCGACACCGGGAACGGCCGGACGCTCTACCAGGAAATGTACGACCATGCCGGGCTCAAGGTTCACGTCATCCCTTGCGCCTTCGGTGGCGCGGAAGCGGGCGGCTGGTTCGCCAAGGAAATAACCACCACCTCCGACCTCGACGGCTTGCGCATGCGCATCTTCGGGTTGGGCGGCAGGGTGATGTCGCGGGCGGGCGCGGTCACGGTGCTGGTGCCGGGCGGCGAACTGGAGACCGCCTTTGCCAAGAAGAAGATCGACGCGGCCGAGCTTTACACTCCCGCCGTCGATGAGCGCCTCGGACTTAAGGACAAGGTCAAGCTCATTTACGAGCCCGGCTGGCACCAGCCCGAGACCGTACTCGAGCTTCTTGTCAACCAGGATCGTTGGAATGCGCTGTCCGAAGGCGATCGCAGGCTGATCGACGACGCCTGTCGTGACACGTTGCGCGAGACGCTTGCCGGCAGCGCCCGCCTGCAAACTGAGGCGCTGGAACGCATGAAGTCGCAAGACGGCGTCCGCGTCGAACAGATGCCGCAGGCGGTCTTGTCCGCGCTTCGCTCGGCATGGGAGGAGGTCGCCAAGGAAGAGGGCGACCGCGATTATTTCTTCAGGACGGTTCTCCAGGACATCGCCAAGTTCGAGGCGGCACGGAACAAGCCCGTGCCCGCGCCGGCGCAAGGGTCCGGCGCGGCGGTGGAATCAAATCCCAGCCCTTGAGCGTCGCCGCTATTGCGTCTGGAGATAGGCGATGATGTTGGCCCGCTCTTGCGCGTCAGGAATGCCCTGGAACAGCTGAGCCATCGGCGAATCGGGCAGCATCGCCTTCGGATCGGTGATCCATTTGTCGATATTCTCCGCCGTCCAGGTGAAGCCGTCGTCGCCGAGCTTCTTCATGCCTGGGGAGTAGGTGAAACCGGGCGCGGTTGCCGCCTTGCGTCCGACGATCTTGTTCAGTTCGGGCCCGATGGCGTTCTGCGCGGTGGGGCCGACCTGATGGCAAATGCCGCATTTGGCGAAGGACTCTTTGCCTTTGGCGGCGTCGCCCTCGGCCAATGCCGGTCCGGTCAAAACAATGAACGCTATGGCACCAACTCCAATAAGCTGAATACGGCTCATCTCGCTTCTCCTTAGGACCGTTTTTTGGTTTGCGGACGATTTGTTGCCCAGTTCATCCGCGCTCTCTGTCCACGACCGGCACAACTTAGCAGCAAAAGCGGCATCCCTCAAAAGGCGCCCAGGGGCATATTGCCCGTGAGCCCTTAACCATGCGACACAAGGGATCGGCTCCTCGAACCAAATGAATCGGACGCGCTTTTATGTCGCATCTCGCCATGCCGACCCCGGACCAGGCGATCCTTCAGCACCGCAACGAGTTGCTGAAGGAGCTGGCGAAGCTTGTGCCCGATGCGACGCTCATCGCCGATCAAGTCGGCCGCCGCACCTTCGAGACCGACGCGCTGACCGCCTATCGCGCCTTGCCCCTTGCCGTCGTGTTGCCGGGCAGCACCGAAGAGGTGAGCGCGATCTTACGCTTCTGCCACGACAACCGTATCAAGGTCGTGCCGCGGGGCGCGGGCACCTCGCTCTCGGGCGGCGCGCTCCCGCTCGAGGACGCGATCGTGCTTTGCCTCTCGCGCATGAGCAAAGTGCTCGACATCGATCTCGCCAGCCGCGCGGCGCGGGTCGAGGCCGGCATCACCAATTCCGGCATTACCGATGCGGTCGCTGCCGACGGCTTCTTTTACGCGCCGGACCCCTCGAGCCAGATCGCCTGCACCATCGGCGGGAATGTCGCCACCAATTCCGGCGGGGCCCATTGCCTGAAATACGGCGTCACCACCAACAACGTGCTCGGCGTCCGCATGGTGTTGATGAACGGCGACGTCGTCGATATCGGCGGCGCGAGCCTCGATGCGCCCGGCTACGATTTTCTCGCACTTGTCGCCGGGTCCGAAGGCCAGTTGGGCGTCGTCACCGAGGTGACCGTGCGCCTGCTCAAGGCGGCCGAGGGCGCGCGGCCGATGCTGATCGGCTTCGGCTCGAACGAAAACGCGGGCGCTTGCGTCGCCGCCATCATCGCCGCCGGCATCGTTCCGGTCGCGCTCGAATTCATGGACCGCCCCGCCATACATGTCTGCGAGCATTTCGTCGCCGCGGGCTATCCGCTCGACGTCGAGGCGCTCCTCATCGTCGAGGTCGAGGGTTCCGACGACGAGATCGACACGCTGCTCGATCGCATTACCGAGATCGCCCAGGACTTCGAGCCGCTCACGCTTCGCCGCAGCCAAAGCGCGGAGGAAAGCGCCAAGATCTGGAAGGGACGTAAGGCCGCGTTCGGCGCCATCGGCCAGCTCTCCGACTATTACTGCATGGACGGCGTGATCCCGCTGTCCAAGCTGCCGAAGGCGCTCGATGAGATCGGCTGGATCTGCCGGCGCTACCGCTTCGACGTCGCCAACATCTTTCATGCCGGCGACGGCAATCTCCACCCGCTCATTCTCTACAACGCCAACGACCCGCTTCAGCTCGAGCGGGTCGAGCTGTGCGGGGCTGAAATCCTGAAACTGTGCGTCGAGCTCGGCGGCTGTCTGACCGGCGAGCATGGCGTCGGCGTCGAGAAGCGCGACCTGATGCGCGTGCAGTTCTCCGACGCGGACTTGACGCAGCAGATGCGTATCAAGGCCGCTTTCGATCCGGAGTGGCTGCTCAATCCCGGCAAGGTGTTTCCGCTCGAAGCGCGAGGTCCACAGTGACCGGCCATATGCGTGTCGGCTTTCACGCTCCCGACAATGTCGAGGAGCTTGCCTACCTCATCGCCGAGGCGGCCGACACGCGGACGCCGATCGAGGTGATGGGCCGCGGCACCAAGCGCGAAATCGGCCGCCCGGTGCAGCACGGCGCCGTGCTCAGCAGCGAGAACCTCGTCGGCGTGCCCATCTACGAGCCGAGCGAGCTGGTGCTCGTCGCCCGCGCCGGGACGACGCTCGGCGCGATCGAGCAGCTTCTGGCCGAGAACGACCAGGAGCTTCCCTTCGAGCCGGTCGATCTCGGCCCGATGCTTGGCTTCGGTCCGGGCGAGGGGACGATCGGCGGGCTCATTGCCGCCAATATCTCCGGCTCGAGGCGCATCCGTTCGGGCTCGGCCCGCGACCATGTGCTCGGCGTCCAGGCGATCAACGGGCGCGGCGAAACCATCCGGTCGGGGGGCCGGGTGATGAAGAACGTCACCGGCTACGATCTCGGCCGCGGCCTTGCCGGCTCGTGGGGGACGCTGGCGATGATGACCGAGATTGCCTTGAAGGTGCTTCCTTCCCAGCGCGAAACCCGGACCGTTCTCTGTTTCGGTCTTACCGATCCGACCGGCGTCCAGGCCTTGTGCATGGCGCTCGGCACGCCGTTCGAGGTCTCCGGCACGGTGCATATGCATGCCGCGCTGGCCGAGCACTTCTCCGATCAGGAGATCGCCAATGCCGGCGCCTCGGTCACCGCGGTGAGGGTCGAGAATTTTCCCGCTTCCGCCCGCTATCGCTCCAGCCGCTTGAAGCAGATGCTCCAGGCTTATGCGCCCGCCATCGAACTCGACACCATGCGGAGCCGCATCTTCTGGGACGAGATCAGGACGCTCAGGATGTTCCACAAATCGTCGCGCCCGTTGTGGCGCATTTCCACCCCGCCTTCGACCGCGACCAAACTCATCAGCGCGGTTTCACGCCAGATCGACGTGCGCGTCTTCTACGACTGGTCGGGCGGCCTGATCTGGCTCGAAACGCCGCCGATCTCCGATGCCGGCGCCGTCGAGATCCGCCGCACCCTTGCCGAATTTGGCGGTCATGCCACGCTGATCCGGGCCGAGGCGCCGGCGAGGGCCATCATCGACGTGTTCCAGCCGCTCGATCCTCCGCTGATGGCGCTGACGGCGGCGCTGAAGCGCGCTTTCGACCCGGTCGGCATTCTCAATCCCGGCCGCATGTATGCGGGGATATAGGCATAACCGATGCAGACAAGTTTCAACGAGGTCCAACTCGCCGATCCGACCATCGCGCGCGCCGATGCGATCCTGAAGCGCTGCGTGCATTGCGGCCTGTGCACCGCGACCTGCCCGACCTATGTGCTCACGGGGGACGAGCGCGACAGCCCGCGCGGCCGCATCTACCTGGTGAAGCAAATGTTCGAGGAGCGCCAGGTGACGGCGTCGATGACCTACCACATCGACCGCTGCCTCTCCTGCCTCTCCTGCATGACCACCTGTCCGAGCGGCGTCGATTACATGCATCTCGTCGATCTCGCCCGCACGCGCATCGAGGCCAAGGGCCATCGCTCGCCCCAGCAGCAGGGCTTGCGCTTTCTCCTCGCCAAGGTGTTGCCCAATCCGCGGCGATTCCGTCTCGCTTTGACGCTCGGGTGGCTCGCCCGGCCGTTCCGCAACCTTCTCGCGCGCCTCGGGCTGGAACGCCCCGCCGCGGCCCTCGCCCTCGTGCCGGCGCGACTGCCCCAAACCAAGCTCGCGCGACCGCGCTCGGAGATCGGCAGCAATCCGAAGGCGAAGCGCGTCGCGCTGATGCTCGGCTGCGTGCAGGAAGTGCTTCAGCCCTCGATCAGCCGCTCCGCCATCAGGCTGCTCCGGCGCCACGGCGTCGATGTCATCGTGGTCAAGGACGAGACCTGCTGCGGCGCGCTCGTCCATCATCTCGGCAAGGAAGAGGAGGCGCGCGGCTATGCCCGTCGCAACATCGACGCCTGGACCGCCGTCATCCGCGAGAAGCCGCTCGACGCCATCATCATGACCACCTCGGGCTGCGGCACGATGGTCAAGGACTACGGCAACCTGCTTGCCCGCGACCGTGGCTATGCCGAGCGCGCCGCCTATGTCTCGGGCCTCGCCCGCGACATCACCGAGTTCATCGACGGGATCGGACTGGTGCCGCCGACGATGTGGACCGGCTTGAGGATCGCCTACCACGCGCCGTGCTCGCTCCAGCACGGCCAGAAGCTCGATGCGCTCCCGCTCTCGCTGCTCGATCAGGCCGGGTTCAACATCCTGCCGATTCCCGAAGGTCATCTCTGCTGCGGCTCGGCCGGTACCTATAACCTGCTCCAGCCCAAGCTCTCGAGCGAGCTCCGCGAGCGCAAGCTCGCCAATATCGCCAAGGTCGAGCCCGATGTGATCGTGACCGCCAATATCGGTTGCGTGACGCAGCTTCAGGGCGGCACCTCCGCCCCCTTCGTCCACACCGTGGAGATGCTCGATTGGGCGACGGGAGGCCCTGCGCCCGATGCGCTCGGCAAACTCAAGGATGCCGGCCATCCGATCGAGTCTCTGGTCGAGCTTGCCAAGCAGGCCGCGCTCGTCGACTAGCCGCCCTTCGCTTTCCGCTCTCCAGCTTATTCCGCTCTCCCCTTGGGGGAGAGCACGCGCTCGTGTTCGAGCGCGGTGAGGGGTAACGGCGAACCGGGGCCCCCCCTCCCACAAGGGAAGAGGGATGGGGCGAGGGGAGTTAAGACACCTGATACCCGATACCTGATATCTGATTTCTGATATCTGACTGCGGACACCGACACCCGGCCGACACCTGACAATGAGCAAGACGACCGAGCCCGCGCGCCCCGCGGCCCGCCTGCCGAAAGGCCTTTCCGACATTCCCGCAGGCGAAATTCGCGCCTCCGAAGCCATGCTCGGAACGATCAGGCGCGTGTTCGAATCCTATGGCTTCGAGCCGCTCGACACGCCTTCCATCGAATATTCCGACGCGCTCGGCAAGTTCCTTCCCGACCAGGACCGACCCAACGAGGGCGTGTTCTCGTTCAAGGACGACGACGAGCAATGGCTCTCGCTTCGTTACGACCTGACCGCGCCGCTCGCGCGCTATGTCGCCGAGAATTATCAGACCCTGCCGAAGCCGTTCCGCCGCTCTCAAGTCGGCCCGGTGTGGCGCAACGAGAAGCCGGGGCCGGGGCGCTTCCGCCAGTTCACCCAGTTCGACGCCGACACGGTCGGCGCTTCGTCGGTCGCGGCCGACGCCGAGCTCTGCATGCTCGCCGCCGACACGCTCGAAGCGCTCGGCGTCCCGCGCGGCCAATATGTCGTGAAGGTCAACAACCGCAAAATTCTCGACGGCGTGCTCGATCAGAGCGAGGTGACGGCGGCGACGCAGCGCCTTGCCGTCCTTCGCGCCATCGACAAGCTCGATCGCCTCGGACTTGACGGTGTGAGGGCGCTTCTGGGCGAAGGCCGCAAAGACGAGTCCGGCGATTTCACCAAGGGCGCCGGCCTCAAGCCGAAGCAAATCAGCCCGATCCTTGCCATGATCGATCCCGAGCAGGATCCCGGCGTCGGCCAATCGGCGAGCGGAGACGCCGGGCTTGCCGAGACGGAAGAAATCAGACGACTGATTGCCGCCGCGGGCTATGCGGACGGGATCAAGATCGATCGCACGGTTGTGCGCGGCTTGGAATATTACACCGGGCCCGTGTTCGAGGCCGAGCTTCTCGCTCCTATCAAGGACGAGCGCGGCCAGCCGGTGAGGCTGGGCTCGGTCGTGAGCGGCGGCCGTTACGACGGGCTGATCGAGCGCTTCACCGGCGAGAAGGTGCCGGCGACCGGCGTTTCCATCGGCGTGTCGCGGCTCCTGTTCGGCCTGCGGCGTCTCGGCAAATATGAGAAGAGCGCCACCCAAGGCCCGGTCATCGTGCTCGTGCTCGATCGTGACCGCATCGCCGACTATCAGGCCATGGTGCAGCAATTGCGGAGCGCCGGCATGCGCGCCGAGATGTATCTCGGCGATGGTGGCTTGAAGGCGCAGATGAAATACGCCGACCGGCGTTTCTCCCCTTGCGTCGTCATCCAAGGCGGTGACGAGAAGGCCAAGGGCGAGGTGCAGGTCAAGGACCTCGTCCTCGGGGCCACGCTCAGCGGCATCGAGGATCGCGCCGAGTACCTAAAGAAGCAGGCCGAAGCGCAACTGCTCATAGCCGAAGACAAGCTCGTCGAGACCGTTCGGGCCGTGCTTGCCCGTCACAAGGCCTGAGCCATGGCTGCCGAATCGGCCAAAGAATTCGAGGCTCTCGAAGCCCAGGCCGCGACCCTGCTCGATACGTTCCGGAGCGCAGGCTACGAGCAGGTTGCGCCCGCCATCCTTCAGCCGGCCGACGTCTTTCTCGACCGCATCGGCGAGCAGATCCGAAGCCGCACTTACGTCTTCACCGACCTTGCGGGCGATGAGCTGTGCTTGCGCCCCGACCTGACCGTGCCGGTGTCGCGGCTTTATCTCGAACGTCACCCCGATTGCCGCGACGAAGCCCGCTATTGCTATAACGGCCCCGCCTTCCGCTTTCAGCCGGGAGCCGACAATCGCGCCCACCCGCGCGAGTTTCGCCAGGCCGGCATCGAATGTTTCGGCGACAGCGACAGAGAGAGCGCCGATGTCGAGATCGTGCTGCTCGCGGTCGAGGCGGTGCGGCGCGCCGGGCTGAAACGCCTCGCGCTTCGCTTCGGCGACATCGCCATGTTCTATGCGCTGCTCGATGCGCTCGCGCTGCCGGAACGCTGGCGGCTAAAGCTCGGACACTATTTCTGGCGGCCGTCGGCGTTCCACGCCCTGCTCACGCGCCTTACCAACGGCGAACGGCCGAACGGCGAGGCTCCGGCACTTGCTCTCGCCGGCACGCTTGCCGGCGTCACGCAGGAGCGCGCCGAGGAGCGCGTCGCCGCCTATCTCGAAGAAAACGGGCTGCCGCTCGTCGGCAACCGCTCGCTCGGCGAGATCGCGGCGCGGCTGCTCGATCAATCCGCCGATCTCGGCGCGGGACCGCTGCGGAAGGACGTCGCTGTCGTGATCGAGTCCTATCTTGCGATTTCGGGGCCGCCGGCGAAGGCGCTCAAAGACGTGGCCAGGCTCGGCAAGGAGGCCGGCCTTGACCTAGCAGCACCGCTCGCCGCCTTCGCCCGCCGGCTTGCGCGTCTCGAGGAAAGTGGCGTCGATCTTGCGCGCGCGACCTTCACCACCGAGTTCGGCCGCAACCTCGAATACTATTCGGGCCTCGTGTTCCAGATCGAGAGCCCGGGCTTCGAGGACGCCATCGCCGGCGGCGGCCGCTATGACGGACTTTTGGCCGATCTCGGCGCGCCGCGCGACGTGCCGGCGATCGGCTCGGCCATCCACACCGAGCGCCTCCTTGCTGCGGTCAGGGGGACGCTGTAATGGCGGCGAAGCTCCTGATCGGGATTCCCTCCAAGGGACGGCTCAAGGACGCCGCTGCCGACCTCTTCGCGCGCTCCGGGCTCGCGTTGCGCAACGCGGGGCACGAGCGCCGCTATCGCGGGGCGATGTCCGGCCTCGACGATGTCGAGGTGGTCTACGCCTCGGCGGCCGAGATCGTGGACCAGCTCAAAGCGGGGCGCATCCATTTGGGCGTGACCGGCGAAGACCTGATCCGCGAGACAATCGGCGATGTCGACGGCGCGGTTACGTTCCTCGCGCCGCTCGGCTTCGGCCGCGCCGACGTTGTCGTTGCCGTTCCCGATTGCTGGATCGATGTCGTCCGCACGGCCGACCTCGAAGACGTGGCGGCGCAGTTCGTCGCGGTCCACGGCAGGCGTCTGCGCGTCGCCACCAAATATATGAATCTCACGCGCCGTTTCTTCGCGAGCCACGGCGTGGCGGGCTATCGCATCGTCGAGAGCGCGGGCGCGACCGAAGCGACGCCCGCGGCCGGCACCGCCGAGCTGATCGTGGACATCACCACGACCGGCACGACGCTCCGCGCCAATCACCTGAAAGTTCTCGAGGACGGCCTGATCTTGAGGTCTGAGGCGCATCTTCTCGCCTCGCGCGCCGCCGCGTGGGGCCGGGACGCGGATAAGCTCCGCGCCGCCATCGCCGCGAAACTGGCACCCTCGTCCTGAGGCTCGCCTCGGTCGTCATGCCCGGACTTGATTGCGACTCCGTAAGCATGACGGCGAATTGAATGGCGGCGCCGGGAGCGAGAAGCTAGTCTCCGCCGCCATGCTGATGCGCCTTGCTCTCATCGCCGCTTTCGTCATCGTTGCCGGCGCATCGTCCGCGTCCGCGGCGCCGGCGCGCATCATCATCTTGCGTCACGGCGAGAAGGCGGACGAGTGGAAGCCGTGCGCGATCGGCGAGCAGAGGGCGGAAGCGTTGGCGCTCACCTATCTCGGCCGCGACGCGATCAAATCCTTGTTCGCGAGCGGCGAGGAGCCCGCCTTCTTCTTCGCCATTACACCTAACACCGCCTCACTCGCGTCGCCTTCGGTTGCGAGTTGGAACAAGCCGGTGATCTTCTATTCGGCAATGCCGCAAGAGAGCCGTGAGGACTTCACCAAGGCGCTCAACCGCCGCACCATGGACGCCGCGCGCAACGTGCTCGCCAATCCCACGCTTCAAGGCAAGACCGTGGTCATGGTGTGGGAGCATGAGCACATCGCCAGCGAGGCGCTCGAAGCGAAGTTCGAGGACGAGGCGGTGACGCTCCGCCAATTGTTCAAGCTCGACATTCTGCCGGGCGTGCCTAAGACCTGGCCGGCCGACACCTACGACTATTTCTGGATCGTGGACTTTCCCGAGAACTCCAACGTGCCGTCGAAATTCGAGATGGTGAAGCAGGAGTTCGGCGCGTCCTTCCCGAAGCTGCCGGCCAACGACTGGGGCGCGCCCGATGGGCTCGACGCGGCAAGCGGCTGCGTGGGCGACTAGACCGGGAGACTGGCGCTAGGCCAGCGTGCGCTCGCGCTTCTTGCCAACCGGGGTACCACGGCTCGGCGGGACTTCGCGCAAATGGTGGCGGCCGGTGTCGTCGGGCTTCAGCGCGAAGAAGCGCTGGTGGAAAGGAGCGAGGCTCGCGCGGTGGCCGATCGAGACGATGGCCGTGTTGGGCAGCCGCTCGATCATGAGGCTATAGAGTGCGGCCTCCGAGGCCTCGTCGAGCGCGCCCGTCGCCTCGTCGAGGAAGAGCCAATGCGGCTTTTGCAGGAGCGCGCGCGCGATCGAAAGCCGCTGCTGCTCGCCGCCCGAAAGCTTGTCGGCCCAGTAGGCGGTGTCGTCGAGCTGAGCGGTAAACGCGCCGAGCCCGACCGCCTTCAAGACGTCTTCGATCTCTTCCGCCGGGAACTGATCCGGCGTCCCGGGATAGGCAAGCGCCCCCCGCAACGTGCCGAGCGGCATGTAGGAGCGCTGCGGCAGCACGAGCACGCTTGCGCCTTGCGGCACGCGGATCGAGCCCGACCCGAACGGCCACACTCCGCCAAGCGCCCGGAACAGGCTGGTCTTGCCCGCGCCCGAGGGGCCGGTGACGAGAACCCGCTCGCCCGGTTCGATGGAGAATTCGGCCAGCCGCACAATCTCCTGCCCGTTGGGCAGCCCGACGGCGAGTTCCTCGACGAGAAGCGCGTTGCCCCCGTCGTTCAGGAACTCGAGCCGCGGCGCCGAACCGTCGAGCCCTTCGGCCCATTTGATCGAAGCCTCGAAACCGGTCAGCCGGTTCAACACCGCCTTCCAATCGGCGATCGAGGTGTAGGCGGTGACGAAGAAGGACAGCGCGCTCTGCACCTGACCGAAAGCCGAGGCGATCTGCATCAAGCCGCCAAGGGTCATGCTGCCGAAGAAATAGACCGGGCTCACCACCAGGAACGGAAAGATGATGGCGACTTGCGAATAGCCGGCGGTGAGAAACGTGAGCCGCTTCCGCCTCCGCATGATGTCGTACCAGTTGCGCATGACCGATGCGAACCGGTCGCGGAGCCGCGCCCCTTCGGCTTCCTCGCCCGCAAGCAGGGTCACTTCCTCGGCGTTCTCGCGCAACCGCACCAGCGAGAAGCGGAAATCGGCCTCGTAGCGCTGCTGATCGAAATTGAGCTTGATGAGGGGGCGCCCGACGAGGTGGGTCACCCACGTGCCGAGAATGGCATAGATCAGCGCGGCCCACACCAGATAGCCGGGAACCTCGAACGACTTCGACCCGATCATCAGCGGTGTCGCCGACGACAGCGTCCACAAGATCACGACAAAGGATACGAGCGTAACGATCGAGCCGAGCAGGGCGATGCCGATATTGAGCGTGTTGTCGACGAATTCGCGCACGTCGTCGGCGATGCGCTGGTCGGGATTGTCGGCCTGATCGCCCTTGAGCCGCATGCGGTAATGCGTGCCCTGGCCGAGCCAGCGCCCGAGATAGCGCTGGGTCAGCCAATTGCGCCAGCGGATCTGGAGCCATTGCTGGAGGTAGAGCTGATAGACGGCGCTGACGATGAAGAAGGCGGCCAGCAGGCTGAACACCCCGATCTGCCAGATGAAGGTGTCCCAGTCCTTGTTCTGGAGCGCCGTGTAGAAGGTGTTGTACCAGGTGTTGAACTGGACGTTCAGCCAGACCTGGAAAAGCTGGAGCGCGATCACCGCAGCAAGCAGCACGCGCCCGGCCCAACGGTCCTCGGACTGGAAATAGGGGACGGCGATGCCGGTGAAGTCTTTATAGGTGGTCTTGAAATTCGCCATGCTTGAAGGCGGCTCCGGGTGCGGGGGCGCAAAGCCCGGGCGACGATAGGGCCAAAATCGGCTTTCGAGGAAATTACGTTTCGGTAAGGCGCCCGGTGAAGTGCGGCGCTTTGCAGGCAAAAAGGGGCAGCCGTGAGGCCGCCCCTTCGATTGACGTGCCGGCTTTAAGAAGCGCGGACTACATCATGTCCATGCCGCCCAT
>DATEMT010000144.1:0-20699 GCA_035275445.1 Methyloceanibacter sp.
ACGGGACGCCGGTTCGTTGTTTTAAAAGATCAATGCTTCCATGCCGTTAGAGAATCCAGAGAAGAGCGCAGCGCTTCCGCGCCTGCTCGATGCGCTTCGCCCCGTCGAGACCGGCCCCGAGGTGATCGGCCGCCATGCCAGGACGGCGCCGGCCGGGCCCGGCGTTTACCGCATGTTCGACGCGTCCGGCGAGGTGCTCTATGTCGGCAAGGCGCGGCATCTCAAGAAGCGCGTGCTGAGCTACGCCCGGGGCGCGGGTCACAACAACCGTATCGCCCGCATGATCGCCGACACGGCGAACATGGAATTCGTCACCACCGCGACCGAGATCGAAGCGCTTCTGCTCGAAGCCAATCTCATCAAGCGGCTGAAGCCCCGCTACAACGTGGTGCTCAGGGACGACAAGTCCTTCCCCTTCATTCTCATCGCCCGCGATCATTCCGTGCCGCAGATCCTCAAGCATCGCGGCGCGCGCAACCGCAAGGGCGAGTATTTCGGTCCGTTCGCGTCCGCCGGCGCGGTGGGACGCACCATCAACACGCTCCAGCGCGCCTTTCTCCTGCGGTCCTGCTCCGACGCCTATTACGACAGCCGGACGCGGCCGTGCCTGCTGTTCCAGATCAAGCGCTGTAGCGCGCCGTGCACGGGCGAGATTTCGCCCGGCGATTACGGCGCGCTGGTGGACGAGGCGCTTCGGTTCCTGACCGGCGAGAGCGACGAAGTGAAGCTCCGCTTGCGCGTGCTGATGGACGAAGCCGCCTTGCGCCAGGATTACGAGCGGGCGGCGAGCTTTCGCGACCGTCTCACCGCGCTCAGCCATATTCAGTCGCGCCAAGGCATCAACCCGAAGAGCGTCAGGGAAGCCGACGTCTTCGCCGCGCATCAGGACGCCGGCCAGACCTGCGTCCAAGTGTTCTTCTTCCGCAACGGCAACAATTGGGGCAACCGCGCCTATTTCCCTCGCGCCGACAGAAGCGTGCCCGTCGACGAGGTGTTGGAATCGTTCGTCGCTCAGTTCTACGACGACAAGCAACCGCCCAAGCGCGTCCTGCTCTCGCACGACATCGCCGGGCGCCGCCTGCTGTCCGAGGCCCTGTCGCTGCGCAGCGGCCACAAGATCGACGTGAGCGCGCCCGCGCGGGGCGAAAAGCGCGAGTTGGTCGAGCATGCGCTGACCAATGCGCGCGAGGCGCTGGCGCGGCGTTTGGCCGAATCCTCCTCGCAAGCCGCGATCTTGGCGCGGCTCGCCGAGCTGTTCGATCTCGACCAGGCGCCTGAGCGGATCGAGGTCTACGACAACAGCCACATCTCCGGAACCAATCCGGTCGGGGCCATGATCGTTGGCGGCCCCGAAGGCTTCGTCAAAGGGCAATATCGCAAGTTCAACATGAAGAGCGAAGACCTGGCGCCGGGAGACGACTACGCCATGATGCGCGAAATGCTGACGCGCCGCTTCAACCGGCTCGCCAAGCAGCGGGCCGACCCGGACGGCTGGGCCGCGCCCGATCTCGTGCTGATCGACGGCGGTCCGGGCCAGCTCGGCGCCGCTTACGCCGTGCTGGACGAGCTTGGTTTGTCCGAGATCAAAGTGGCCGCCGTGGCCAAAGGGCCCGAGCGCAATGCCGGGCGCGAACGAATCTATCTTAAGGACAAGGAGCCGCTGCTGCTGGAGCCGCGCGATCCCGTGCTCTATCATATCCAAAAGCTCAGGGACGAAGCCCATCGCTTCGCCATCGGCGCGCATCGGGCCAAGCGCAAGAAGGCGATCACCGCCTCGCCCCTCGACGAGGTGCAGGGCATCGGGCCCCGGCGCAAGCGGGCGCTGCTACAGCATTTCGGCTCGGCCAAGGCGGTGAGCCGCGCCGGGGTCGCCGATCTCGAGGCGGTTGACGGCATCAGCGCGCAGATGGCGCGGACGATCTATGATCACTTTCATGAGCGCGGGTAGGTCACGGTGAACCAGCAGTCGGACATGACCCAGCCCGGTTTGGGGCGGCCGGCCATCCGTCCCCGTTTCGGCAGCCTGCCCAACATCCTCACCTATGGCCGCATCATCGCCATTCCGGCGCTTGTCGCCTGCTTCTTCGTGACCGGCGATTGGGGGCGGTGGACCGCGATGTGGATCTTCATCGCCGCGGGCGTCAGCGATTTTCTCGACGGCTATGTCGCGCGGGCGTGGCAGCAGCAAAGCAGCCTCGGCCGCATGCTCGATCCCATCGCCGACAAGCTGATCGTGGCGGCGGCGCTCCTCATGCTCGCCGCCGACCAGACCATCGCCGGCTGGTCGCTGTGGGCCGGCGTCATCATTCTCTGCCGCGAGATCCTGGTCTCGGGCCTGCGCGAATTTCTCGGCACGCTCGCCGTCGGCGTGCCCGTCACGCGTCTCGCCAAATGGAAGACCCTGGTGCAGATGGTGGCCATCGGCTTCCTCCTCGCCGGGAGCGCGGGCGACAAGGTCTGGCCCCACACGACGCAGTTCGGTCTCACGCTGTTGTGGATCGCCGCCCTCTTCACGCTCTATACCGGCTACGACTATCTCATGGCCGCCTTCCGCCATGCGATGAAGGAGGAGTAGCCGCATGCGTCTCCTCTATTTCGCTTGGGTGAAGGAGAAGGCCGGCATCGCCGCGGAGGAGGTTGCGCCGCCGGACGGCGTCGCCACCGTTGCCGAGCTGATCGATTGGCTGAAGGGCCGCGGGCCGGAATTCGCCCATGCCTTCGCCCGCGCCGAGGTGATCCGCGCCGCGATCGATCAGCGCCACGTACGCCACGATGCGCCAATCGCCGGCGCACGCGAGATCGCCTTCTTCCCGCCCGTCACCGGAGGCTGAAGATGATCCGCGTGCAACGGGAAGATTTCGATGTCGGCGCCGAGATCGCGCGGATCAAAGCGCGGCGGAGCGATATCGGCGCCATCGTCACCTTCACCGGCACGGTGCGCGACCGGGACGGCGCGGTCGCGGCGATGACGCTCGAACATTATCCCGGCATGACCGAGGCCGAGCTTGCCCGCGTCGAGGCCGAGGCGTGCGCGCGCTTCGCCCTTCAAGCAAGCCTCATCGTGCACCGCTACGGCACGCTCGAGCCCGGCGACAATATCGTCCTCGTCGCGACGGCGTCGGAACATCGCGAGGCCGCGTTCGAGGCGGCGCGCTTTCTCATGGACTACCTCAAGACCCGCGCGCCGTTCTGGAAGCGCGAGGACGGACCTTCCGGCGCGCGCTGGGTCGAGGCCGAGGCGCGCGACGAAGCCGCGACCGCGCGCTGGAGCAAGGAACCGGCGGCAAAGCAACCCTGACGCAGCCGTTTATTGATTGATGATGCGGGCGCCGCGCGGGAGCACTCTCACATAGGGTCCCCAGACGCAGATATCGCCCCAGCCGCAAACGCCGCCGGCGCAGGTGCGCTTGTACTCGCAGGAGCGGCAGCGGAAGACCGGCTGGCAGCCGCTACAGCGCGCGATCCTCTGGCAGTCCTTCCACACCCGCGCCTCCGCCTCGCCTACGGGCAGCGTGTAAAGAGCCGCGAGCAGCCCGCCAGCGCCGAGAATGAGCAGTGCTTTGCGCATCGAAGCCCCCCTTCGCGCCAGTTTCCAACCCCGCCGCTAGAGTGCCTTTTGCCGCTTCGCCGATCAAGCCACCTCGTTTTCCCCTCTCCCCTTGTGGGAGAGGGTGGCGCGGCCGAGCGCAGCTCGGGCGAGCCGGGTGAGGGGTTTCAAAATTCGACGCCCCTTCCCCTCACCCTTCCCGCCACGCGACTTGCGAGCTTCGCCGCAAGATCGCGGCGGAAAGCCCTCTCCCACAAGGGGAGAGGGGATCGGCGATGCAAGCGGCAGGCCGGGGCCAAGGGTCAGCGGTAGAGCACGGTGCCGGAAGGAGAGTGGCGCCGCTCCCAGCCGGCGCGCTCGAGCGCGGGCCGGTCGTCTGCGGCTTGCGGATAGCCGATGCAAAGATAACCGATAAAGACCCAATCCTGAGGCACGTCGAGGATCGCTGCGATCCGCTTCGGATCGAGGATGGAGACCCAGCCGACGCCGACGCCTTCGGCGCGGGCGGCGAGCCAGAGCGTGTGGACGGCGTTGACCACGGAGTAGTCGAGCGTCTCCGGCATGGTCAGTCGACCGAGCCCCGCCCCTTGCGCGGTCGCGCGATCGGCGAACACCGCGATCTGGCAGGGCGCCTCGTCGAGCCCCGCAAGCTTGAGCCTTGCATAGAGCGCGGCGCGGTCCGGCGTCTGCATGGCGAGCGCATCCTTGTTGCAGGCCTCGAACGAGGCGCGGATGGCAGCGCGGCGCCCCGCGTCCTCGACGATGACGAAGCGCCAAGGCTCAGACAGCCCGACCGAGGGCGAGAGGCAGGCAATGGCGATGAGACGCTCGATCGTGCCGGCAGGAAGCGGGGTGCGCTCGAAGCGGCGCACGTCGCGGCGCCATTTCAGAAGATCGTAAAGCCGGGCGCGAAACTCGGGCCCGAATTCCGGCACCCCCTCACCCGTCTCAGCGACGTCCAACTCGACTGCACGCGTCATGCGGCGAGATTAGCATGAAAGGCGCGCTAGGAAGCCGCCTCAGCCCTACCCCGCGGCGGCGGCGCGGACGCGCGCCGGGCGGGTCAGCGCGGTGAAATCGTCCATCAGCGTGCGGGTGATATCGCCGATTGCGAATTTGTACGGCCCGATCTCGCCGACCGGGGTCACTTCGGCGGCGGTGCCGGTGATGAAGCACTCGGAGAAACCGGAAAGCTCCTCGGGCATGATCGCCCGCTCGATCACCTTCAATCCGCGCTTCTTGGCGAGACCGATCACGCTCTGGCGCGTGATGCCGTCGAGGAAGCAATCGGGCGTTGGCGTGTGCAGCACGCCGTCCTTGACGAAGAAAATGTTGGCGCCGGTCGCTTCGGCGATCTGGCCGCGCCAGTCGAGCATCAGCGCGTCGTTGTAGCCCAGCCGCTCGGCCCGGTGCTTCTCGATGGTGCAGATCATATAGAGGCCGGCCGCCTTGCTCTTCACCGGCGCGGTGCGCGGATCGGGGCGGCGAAACTCGGCGAAGGTCAGGCGCAAGCCGCGCGCGCGCGCGGCCGGATCGAAATAAGAGCCCCAGTCCCAGGCGGCGATGGCGACGTTGGTCCTGGTCATTTGCGCGGCCACGCCCATCTGCTCGGGTCCGCGCCAGGCGATGGGACGGATATAAGCGTCGGACAGCTTGTTGGCGCGCACGACGTCGCGCGCCGCCTTGTCGAGCTCGGCCACGGTGTAGGGAATCTGGAAATCGAGAATGTCGGCCGAATCGTGCAGGCGCTGATTGTGGTCGCTCAATCTGAAGATCTCGCCGTCATAGGCGCGCATCCCCTCGAACACGGCGCTCGCATAATGCAGCCCGTGCGTCAGCACATGAAGCCGCGCGTCGTTCCACGGAACGAGCTTGCCGTTCCACCAGATGAAGCCGTCACGCTGATCGTAGGGGACGGTCGTCATGAGCATTCCTCCGCGAACGAAGGTTCGCCGTCTTGACGCGGCGAAACCCGGAACCAGACGCCAGGCGAAGCGCCCCTCATAGCACCTTGCAGGGCAATTGCGCGAGCAGACGCCGAGGCGTATCTATGCTGAAATAAGTCAACATGGCTGACATAACCGAGGGCGGAAAATAAGTCAACATGACTGACCTAACTGAGACCGTCGCCCGCGGCAGCAAGACCCCGCGCGCCAAAGCCGCTCGCGCCAAGCCGCGCGGCAATGGCGGCGCGCGCAAGCGCACCTTCCTGTCAGAAACCAAGCTGCTCGAATTCGCCGAGCTCCTGTTCTTCGCTTATCGCGATTTCACCCGCGACCCCGACGCGATCCTCAAGGATTTCGGCTTCGGCCGGGCGCATCACCGCGTGCTGCATTTCGTCAATCGCCATTCGGGCTTGAGCGTCGCCGACCTCCTCGACGTCCTCACCATTACCAAGCAGAGCCTCTCCCGCGTGCTCAAGCAGTTGATCGACAAGGGCTACATCGTGCAGCGGGCGGGACGCTCCGACCGCCGCCAGCGCCTGCTGTTTCCCACCGAGAAGGCACGGGTTCTCGCCGAGCGGCTGGCGGCGCCGCAATCGGTGCGGCTGGCCGAGGCGTTGAAGGCGGCGGGACCGGGGACCGAGACGCATTTGCGCCGTTTTCTCCAAGCCATGGTCAATGCCGAAGAACGGCCCAAAGTCTCCTCGATCATGGCCGCGTCACCGGCTTCTCTCAAGGAGGGCGGCGAGGGAGGATGACCGTGCCGACACCGATCAAGGCCCGCAGCGGCAGTCCCGACGACAACGCCCCGCATATTCTCATCGTGGACGACGACAGCCGCATTCGCGACCTGCTCGCGCGCTACCTCCAGGATCACGGCTTCCGCGTCACCACCGCGATCGACGCCGCAACCGCGCGCGCGACGATGCGCAGCCTGTCCTTCGACCTGCTCATTCTCGACGTGATGATGCCGCAGGAATCCGGCATCGAATTTGCCCGTTCGCTGCAAAACGAATCGCGCCTGCCGATCCTGATGCTGACCGCGCGGGCCGAACCCGAGCAGCGCATCGAGGGGCTCGAGACCGGGGTCGACGACTATCTCGCCAAACCTTTCGAGCCGCGCGAGCTGCTCTTGCGCGTGAGCAACGTGCTGCGCCGCGGCGGTGCGGCCCAGACCACCGGCGAAGTCCGCATGGGCAATTTCGTCTTTCATATCGCCCGCGGCGAGTTGAAACGGAACGGCGAGACGATCCGCTTGACCGAGCGCGAGCGCGATCTCCTGCGCTATTTCGCGCAGCGGCCGGGCATGCCGGTGGCGCGCCACGAGCTCGCCAAGGACGCCGCCGACGCCGGCGGCGAGCGCGCGGTCGACGTGCAAATCAACCGGCTCCGCCGCAAGATCGAACATGACCCGGCCAACCCGGTCTATCTTCAGACCGTGCGCGGCAAGGGCTACATCTTCTATTCCGAATGATGGACGCACCGTCGAAACCCCTCGCCTTCTGGCGCGAACGCCGCGGCCCGCTGCAGCGTCTCCTCGCCGCGTTCGGCGACCGCATGCCCAAGGGCCTCTATGCGCGCGCGCTCATCATCATCATCGCGCCCATGGTGCTGCTCCAGTCGGTGGTGACGTTCGTGTTCCTCGAGCGGCACTGGCAGACGGTGACGCGCCGGCTCTCCACCTCCACGGTGCAGAACATCGGCATGCTCATCGAGCTCTACCAGACGAACCCGCTCGATGCCGAAACCCTGTTGCGCGTCGCCGAGCAGAATCTGGGTTTGCGGGTGCAATTCGTTCCCGGCGAAGAATTGCCGCAAGTGCGCGCCAAGCCGTTCTTCGATCTTCTCGACACGACGCTGTCGGACGAACTGACGCGCCAGATCGGCCGGCCGTTTTGGATCGACACAGTCGGCCGTTCCAACTTCGTCGATATTCGCGTCAAGCTCGACAATGCGGTGATGCATGTCATCGCCCGCCGCAGCCAGACTTATGCCTCCAACTCGCAAATATTCCTGTTGTGGATGGTCGGCACCTCGCTCGTGCTCCTGACCGTCGCCATCCTGTTCTTGCGCAACCAGATCAAGCCGATCTTGCGCTTGTCGGAAGCGGCCGAGAGCTTCGGCAAGGGCCGGCCGCCACCGGAGGATTTCCGGCCGCGTGGCGCGCGCGAGGTGCGCCAGGCGGCCCATGCCTTCATCGAGATGCGCGATCGCATCGAGCGCTACGTCGAGCAGCGCACCGTCATGCTGGCCGGCGTCAGCCACGATCTGCGTACGGTGCTGACCCGCTTCAAGCTGCAACTGGCGCTGTTCGAGGAAACGCCCGAGCTCGAAGCGATGCGCGCCGACGTCGATGAGATGCAGGCCATGCTCGAGGACTACATGGCGTTCGCCAAAGGCGATTCCGGCGAGGAGATCGTGCGCGCCGATATCGGCGAGATCCTGAGCGAGGTGAGAAGCCAGACCCACACGACGAAACCGATCGCGGTCGAGGTCAAGGACGGCCCGCTGGTCGTCCCGGTCCGGCGTCACGCCTTCAAGCGGGCGGTCGCGAACCTCGTCAACAACGCCGCGCGCTTCGCCGAGCACGTCAATGTCAGCGCCGCCAAGACCAACGGCGCGCTGACGGTGTCGGTCGAGGACGACGGACCCGGGATCCCCGAGACCGAGCGCGAGCAGGTGTTCCGGCCGTTCTACCGGCTCGACCACGCCCGCAATCAGGATTCGGGTTCGACCGGGCTCGGGCTCGCCATTGCCCGCGATATTGCCCGCATTCACGGCGGCGACATTGCGCTCAGCCGTTCTCCGCTCGGCGGTTTGAAGGCCGTACTGAAGGTTCCGGTTTAAGCTTGGATGGTGAAAAGGAGTGTTCAATGCGACGCATGCTGGTTGGACTCGCCGCGATGTTGACCGTGTCCGCTGCCGGACCGGTCTTTGCCGAGGACATGACCGAAGAAATCCAACAAGACGAGCAGCCCGGCTCCGAGATCGAGATTGAGGGCGGCGGCGGCGGCGGCCTCCAAATCGAACGCGAGAGCGGCAAACCGCTTCTGGATATCGGCGGTGCCGGCGGCGCAGACCTCGATGTTCCGAACGACCCCGACATGCCGGCGGCCGGCGATTCCGTTGACGCCGAACTGCCGGGCGAAGGGCCGGAGAGCCTGTCAGGGCCTGACGACGACGACGACCTGCCCGAATAGCGGTACCGCTTGTTTCCCCTCTCCCCTCGAGGGAGAGGGCTTCTCGCCTATCGGTTAAGCGCTCGGCGCAGGCGCCGGTCCCGCGCCGGGGCCGGTCTCCTCCTTCGCCTTCTCGCGCTTCCACCCGCGCGGCATGAATCCGCAGGCGAAGCGGCAAAGATCGGCGCAAGCCGTCTCCATGCCCGACAGCATGCGTTCGCCTTTGCCGAGACGCTGATCGAGCGCGGCCATGGTCTTGTCGAGCGAAGCCGTGTCGTCGTCGAGCCAGACGCAAAACACTCTGCCATAGATCGCGGCGAGGCCGCCGACGCGAAGCGCGCCGCCCGGCCCGTCGAGCTTGGCGCCCGCCGCTTCGAGCATCCAATATTGCGACTGGAGCGAGGAACCGAACAGCAGCGCCGCCTCGCCCGGCCGGCAACAGAGATGGGCGGCGATCCGTTTCAGCGCGGGCTTGTAGGGCTGCATCGCCTCGAACCGCGACATGACGACATCGAACAACCGGTCGCGCGGCGTCGAGGTCTCGCCGGCGGCACGCGTCTTGGCCAGCGCCGCTTCGTCGAGCTCCGCCTGGAAGGCGCGGAGGATATCGGTCTTGCAGGCGAACTCGCGTCTGAGCTCGGCCAGGCTGAGATCGGCGGCGCGGGCGATATCGGCAAGCGCGATGTCGCTCCAGGCTCGCTCCTTGGCGAGATCGAGCGCCGCCTTCACCGCCCTGGAACGCTTGGAAAAATCGTCGAACATGGGCGTCACTCCTTTACGAGAAACATAGGCGCTGTTGATGGCCTTCGGAAGACGCCGCAGTCCCCTCCGTCACGTCGATAACGGCCCTCATGCCGAGGAGCGCGCATTGGCACGCGTCTCGAAGCATGGCTTTGCTCATGGGGTCGCCCTTCGAGACGGGGCCTTCGGCCCTCCTGAAGGTGAGGCGCCGAGAGCAAGCGCTTAGGACGACAATTCGCGCGAGCGTTTGGCGGCGGCGACGACGGCGCGGGTAAGGAGGTCCTGGACCGCATTCTCCTCGCCCATGAGGATTTGCAGTGCCGCGGCGGTGACACCTTGCGGCGAGGTCACCTTCTCTCTCAGCTCGCGCGGCGAAAGGTCGGAGCGCGCCAGCAACTCGCCGGCGCCCTCGACCGTCGCCCGCGCCAACTGGCGCGCGAGCGCGGCATCGAGCCCGGCGGCACGGCCCGCTTCCTCGAGGCACTCGGCGAGCAGAAAGACATAGGCCGGGCCGCTGCCTGAGACCGCCGTGATGGCGTCGAGCTGCGCCTCGTCATCGATCCACATGACGTCGCCGATCGCTTCGAGCAGCATGGTGCATTCGAGCGCCTGGTCGCGCGTGACGGCGTCATTGGCGCACGCCGCCGTCATGCTGCGCCCGACCGAGGCGGCGACATTCGGCATGGCGCGCACGACCGCGGTTCCCGCCGGCAGCGCGCGCGACAGCGCGGCAAGCGTCCGCCCGGCGGCGATGGAAAGAACCACGCTTCCGTCGATCAGGGGCTCGAGCTCAGGCAGAAGCTTGTCGACCAGGCCGGGCTTCACCGCGACCACGATCACCGACGGCGGCGCCGGCAGGTCGGGGGCATCGCCCGCGGCGATGCCGTGACGCAGGGCGAGCGCCTGGACCTCGGGCGGCGGCGCCGGATCCTGGATGAAGACGGCAGTGGGATCGAGGCCTTGCCGGAGCCAACCTTCGAGCAACGCCCCGCCCATTTTGCCCGCGCCCACGAGGAGCAGCGGGCCGGCGAGGCGGAGGGTCATGCGTGTCCTTGCGCTTCGAGCATTGTGGCGGCAAGCGCATCTTCCGGCGACTTGCCCGCCCACAACACGAATTGAAAGGCCTGATAATAGCGCTCCGAAGCCTCGAGCGCAGCCCGCAGAAGCGCCTCGCACTGGCCGACATGGGTGTCGGCGCCCGCGAAGAGCAGGCCGTGGCGGTAGAGCAGGAGCCCGTCTTCGCGCCAAAAATCGAAATGACCGAGCCAAAGCTGCTCGTTGACCATGGCCAGCAGCCGGTAGATGTCGGCAAGGCGCTGCTTCGGCACTTTGAAGTCGAAGGCGCAGGCAAGATGCAGCGCCTCCAGATCGTCCCGCCAGTTGAGCGAGATGTGATATTCGCACCACGAGCCCGACACGGTCAGCGTCAGCTCGTCAGGCGCGTTCCTCTCGAAGTTCCATTGGTGGATCGTGGCAATATGCTCGACCATGTCCACCGGATTGGTGAAATGGTCGAAGACCGGCTGCAGTGTCGCCATGCCTCTCCTCGGTTGGCCCCGGTAGCGTTCCGCGTTTTGCCCGTCCGCGAATCACTTTGAGAATCAGTTATATAACGGGGGTCACGGCCGCACCAAGGCGCCCCGCCGCTTGAGGCGTGATTGACCAAAATAAGCTGTGGATTGCCGGCCCCAAGCGTGTCGTTCACGGTTGCGCTTCGGGCTTGAGCGAGCAGTCGGCGGCGCGATCGAGAAGAAGCTTGCGCTCGCGCTCGTTATGCGTGAGCGCCGCCGCGCGTTCGAACTCGGCGCGGGCTTCATCAAAACGGCCGAGCCGCCGCAGCAGCTCGCCGCGCACGCTCGGCAGCAGGTGATACGTCGCAAGCTCGGGCTGCCCGGCCAGGGCATCGACCAGCTTGAGGCCCGCCTCCGGGCCGAACAGCATCGCCAGCGCCACGGCGCGGTTGAGCTCGACCACCGGCGACGGCGCAATCTCGCCGAGCCTGGCGTAAATCCCCACGATTCTCGCCCAGTCGGTTTCTTCGGCGCTACGCGCACGGGCATGGCAAGCGGCGATCGCGGCTTGCAGGACATAAGGGTGAGCGCCGCGCCCCGACGCCGCGCTCAAGGCCTCCGCCCGCTCGAGCGCGGCGAGACCGCGGCGAATGAGGAGCTGGTCCCAGCGCGACCGGTCCTGGTCGAGCAGCAGCACGGGTTCGCCCGAGGGACTTGCGCGCGCGGCGAAGCGCGACATTTGAATCTCCATGAGCGCGACCAGGCCGTGCACTTCGGGCGCCTCGCGCGCAAGTTCGGCGAGGATGCGGCCGAGCCGCAGCGCCTCCTCGCACAGCTGAGGGCGCATCCAATCGTCGCCTTCCGTCGCCGCATAGCCCTCATTGAAGATCAGGTAGATGACCGACAGCACCGAGGCGAGACGCGCTTCGAGCTCGGCCCCGCGCGGCGCTTCGAAGGGCACGCGCTTCTCGTTCAGGGTTCGCTTGGCGCGAACGATGCGCTGCTGGATCGTGGCCTCGGGGAGGAGGAAGGCGCGGGCGATCTCCGCAATGGTGAGGCCGCCGAGCAAGCGCAGCGTCAACGCCGCTTGCGCCTCCGGCGACAGGACCGGGTGGCAGGCGATGAAGATGAGGCGGAGCAGATCGTCGCCGACCTGGTCGTCCAGCGCCGCATCGAGATCGGGCTGTCCGGTCTCGTGCGCGATATCCATGGCGTAGCCGAGTTCGTCGGCGTTGCGCTCGGCAAGCTTGTCGCGGCGGAAGCGGTCGATCGCCTTGTGCTTGGCGGCGGTCATGAGCCAGGCGCCGGGATTGTCGGGGATGCCGGATTTCGGCCATTGCTCCAGCGCCGCGACAAGCGCGTCCTGCGCCAGTTCCTCTGCCGCGCCGACGTCGCGCACCATCCGCATCAGGCCGCCGATAAGCTTCGCCTGCTCGATCCTGAAGACCGCCTCGATGGCGCGATGCGTGTCGGTAGCCGTCACCGGCTACCGACTAACGCTGCTCGTGCCTATGCCGCAAGCGGGATCAGACCTCGGCCGCCTGCAACTCGCGGGCCTGGTCGCACAGCTTTTCGCCGGGACCCGCGACCTGACGGATTTCGGCTTCGCCCTCCCAGCCCGGTAAATGCTTGCGATGCAGTTCCATGAAGCGGCTGGTGCATTCGATCATCGCCTCTTTCGACGGCACGTCGAAAATCGCGTAGCCGCCGACCACTTCCTTGGCCTCGGTGAAGGGTCCGTCCATCACCGTGACCTTGCCGCCGGCAAGCCTGACCCGCGCGCCATTGACGGTGGGGAACAGGCCGCCTGCCTCGACCATGACGCAACCCTTCTCGGCGCTTTCCTTCAACAACCCATCCATGGCCTCCAAGAAGGCCTTGGGCGGCGGCGCAAGCTGTGATTCCGCAAACTTGATCATCGACATGAATCGCATGGCTGCTACTCCTTCTCTCTCGCTGATTTCCGATTGACCTATTACCGATTGCCGATCCTGATTTCGCGGAAGCGATCAAGCACCTCGCTTTCGCCAAAATCCTCGAGCTCGAACAATTGCCGGACCTCGATCTCGCAGTCCTTGCCGCCGATGGTGGGATTGGGGAATCGCCGCGTCCATTCCACCGCCTCCGCGCGCGACTTGACCTCTATCATGGTGTAGCCGGCGACCAGTTCCTTGGTCTCGGCGAAGGGCCCGTCGATGACGGTGCGCTTGTCGCCGGAATAGCGGATGCGCCAGCCCTTTGAACTCGGCTGAAGTCCGCTGCCGTCGAGCAGGACGCCGGCCTTGGCCAACTGCTCGTGATAATCCGCCATGGCTGCGAACAGCTCGTCCGGCGGCTTGACGCCCGCTTCGGACTCCTTGTTGGCTTTGACCAAAATCATGAACCGCATGATCGATGTCTCCACATTGTTGCCGAACTTGTCGAGCGCGCCGTCCGGTCGCCCATATGCGCGCTCTATCGACACGACGAACGGCACCGGCCGGAATCGACAGGTCGAAACATTTTTTTTGGGCGCTTTGGAGGAGGCCAGTTAGCCCTTGTCGCTCAAGCGCTTGGCAAGGGCCGCTTCGAGCGCGGCGATGCGCTCGTTCAAGCGCTCATTCTCCTCGCGCGCCTTTTGCGCCATCGCCTTGACGGCCTCGAACTCCTCGCGCTGGACCACATCGAGGCCGTTGAGCACGCGCTCGGCCTGGGCGCGCACGATGGTTTCGATCTCCTTGCGGACGCCGTCGGCGGCGCCCGCGGCGTCTGTGATGAACTTGCCAAGCTCGTCGAAGAAGCTGCCTGTGGTTTGCGTCATCGCGTCCGATCCGTGTCTTGCGCCTTGCCGCCGGGGTCCGACTATGGGGCGGCCCGCGCCCTGCCGCAAGCGGGAGCGTGCGAGATTTCGGCGCCTTGACAGGGCAGCGGCTCGCAGTGAAGGGTCGCCTGCCTTCAACGCGCCAACCTCGCGGGGTGCCATGCCGCTTTTCGTGATCCCCTATCCGGTCGTCGATCCGGTCGCGGTCGCATTCGGACCGCTCGCGATCCGCTGGTATGGCCTCGCCTACATGGCCGGCATCCTGCTCGGCTGGCTCTACGCGCGCTATCTCGTCGCGCGGCCGGAGCTGTGGGGCGGCAAGCCCGCGATGACGGTGCCGCAAACCGACGACTTTTTGCTTTGGATCACGCTCGGCATCGTCGTGGGCGGACGGCTCGGCTTCGTGCTGTTCTACGAGCCGAGCTTCTTCTGGCACAACCCGGCGGAGATCCCCGCGGTATGGCATGGCGGCATGGCGTTTCACGGCGGCCTGCTCGGCGTCGTTGTCGCCGTCTATCTGTTCTCCAAATTCAAGCGCATCAATTCGCTGTCGCTCGGCGACGTGGCATCGGCCGCAACGCCGTTCGGCCTCTTCTTCGGCCGCATCGCCAATTTCATCAATGCCGAAGTGGTGGGGCGGCCGAGCGATGTGCCGTGGGCGATGGTTTTTCCCGGCGCGGGCGACAGTCCGCGTCATCCGAGCCAGCTTTACGAGGCGTTCCTCGAAGGCATCGTGCTGTTCATCATCCTCAGGATCGCGACCCACCGCTATCACGCGCTGACGCGTCCGGGCACGGTGTTCGGCCTGTTCCTGGTTTTCTACGGCCTGTTCCGCAGCCTGACCGAGTTCGTGCGCGAGCCCCATGCCAACCATCCGCTCGATATCGGCATACTCACGCCCGGCATCGTCTATTCCATCCCCATGATCCTGATCGGACTGTGGCTGATCTGGCGGGCGCAGCGGAAGCCGGCGCTTGCCGCGCCGTGATGGGCGCGTTGTCGAAAGCCGGAACAATCGGCGCGCAGGCGCTCGCTTCGCGCTTACGCGATCGGATTGCGCGCGAAGGTTCGATCAGCGTCCACGACTATATGGAGGCCTGTCTCGGCGACCGGCGCTCGGGCTACTACGCGACGCGCGAGCCTATCGGCGCATCTGGCGACTTCATCACGGCGCCCGAAATCAGCCAAACCTTCGGCGAGCTGATCGGGGTGTGGTGCGTCGCGGTCTCACGGGCGATGCCCGCGCCCGCGGCGGTAACTGTCGCCGAGCTCGGACCGGGACGCGGAACCCTCATCGCCGATGCGCTTCGCGCGTGGCGAAGCGCGCCGGAATTCCTCGCGCTTGTTTCCGTGGCTCTCGTCGAGACAAGCTCCGCGCTCGAGGCCGTGCAACGCGAGACGCTTCGCGCCTCCCCTGCTCCATGCAAATGGTATGCGTCGCTCGACGACATCCCGCCCGGTCCGTTGATCCTCATCGCCAACGAATTCATCGACGCCCTGCCCTTGCGGCAGTTCGTTCGGCAGGGCGGCGCGTGGCGAGAGCGGACCGTCGCTCTTACCGGAGATGCACTCGGCTTCGGCGCGGGCGCTCCCGCCGAACAAGATGCGCTGCCGTCGTGGCTTAGCGGGGTGGACGCGGAAGAAGGCGCGATCGTGGAGACGCGGCCCGCCGCCGCAAAGCTCGTTGCGATGCTCGCCGCCCGCGCCAACGACGCCCCGGTCGCCGCCCTGATCGCGGATTACGGCCCGGCGCGGAGCGGCATCGGCGATACGCTCCAGGCCGTGCGCCGCCATCGCTTTGCCGATCCGCTCGCGGCGCAAGGCGAGACCGACCTCACCGGCCATGTCGATTTCACCGCGCTCTCCCTGACGGCGCGGGCGGCCGGCCTCGCCGCGTTCGGTCCCATGCCGCAAGGACAATTCCTGCTCGAGCTCGGGCTCGCGGCGCGCGTGGACCGTCTCAGCCGCGAGGCGACGCCCGCTGAGCGGGAAGCGATCCTTTCGGGCGCGGCGCGGCTTGCCGATCCGCGCCAGATGGGGGCGCTGTTCAAGATGCTCGCGCTGCAATCGAGCGGGCTTGCCCCGCCGCCTCCCTTCGGAGAGATTTAGGGTCCAGCGATTCGTTCGTGCCAGTTCCGCATGGTTACGCCCGACAAGATGAAGCTCTCGGCGCCCGGCCTCGACGCTGCCGGCGTGCGTCATGGCTTCTTCACCCGCCAGGGCGGCGTTTCCACCGGCATCTATGCTTCGCTCAATTGCGGTCCGGGCTCGCACGACGCCCCGGAGAACGTGGCGCATAACCGCGCGCGCGTCGCCGAAATGCTGGGCGTCGAGGCAAGCCGCCTGCTCACGGTCTTCCAAAAGCACGGTGCCGAAGCTGTCGTGGCCGAGAAGCCGTGGAAGGCCCCGCCCGAAGCCGACGCCATCGTGACCTCCAAACCGGGCCTCGCCATCGGCATCCTCACCGCGGATTGCGCCCCGGTCCTGTTCTGCGACGCCAAGGCCGGGGTCATCGGTGCCGCGCATGCGGGCTGGCGCGGCGCGCTTTCCGGCATCATCGAGGCAACGGTCACGGCGATGGAACGGCTCGGCGCCCGACCCGAACGGATCGTCGCCGCAATCGGACCGGCGATCTCGCAAAAAGCCTATGAGGTGGGCGCCGAATTCGTGGCACAGTTTTTGGCGGAAGAGCCGGGCAGCGCCTCGTTTTTCCTGACCGACGAAGGCTCGGGCGAGCCTCATTTCGACCTCGTCGCCTATGTCGGCGCGCGGCTCGACCGCGCCGGGGTGGGCGCCATCGGCGATCTCGGGATTTGCACCTATTGCGAGGAAACCCGCCTCTTCAGCTATCGCCGGTCGCAGCATCACGGCGAGGCCGATTACGGCCGCCAAATTTCCGCCATCGTGCTCACCTGACTCATCATCGTCGTGACGCGGATTTGGCTAGAATCCGGTCCACGCTATAACTGGACGCCAGCAGGCCGGGGCAATAAGCTGCCGGCTCCAAAGGGGTTGGGAGTTCCGTCACGACGGTTTTGTCGCGAGCGGTGCTGTGCGGCCAACAGAGGGAGTGCTTGTTGGGCGCGGTTTACCGACACGTGCGCGGCTGGGTCGGGCGTGTTTTATCCGCAACGCTCGCTGCGCTTGCGCTTGTCTCGCTTGCTGCTTGCGGCGGCGGCCCTGGCGGCCCAAGCGGCGGCGGATTGCTGAGCGGCGCGACCAGCTGGTTCGGCGGCTCGACCAAGATCGCCATCGCCCCCATCATCGGCGCGCCGCCCGAGATCGCGGCGCAGATGACTGACGCACTGGTCGCGGCCGGCAAAGAACGCAAGCTGACGCTGCTGCCGGCCGGCGACAAGGCAACCTATACGCTGCGCGGCTATCTCATCGCCTCGAGCGAAAAACAGGGCTCCAAGATTTCCTACATCTGGGACCTGACCGACACCCAAGGCGGCCGCGCGGCGCGCGTCTCCGGCGACGAGATCATTGCCAAACGTGCCGGCAGCGATCCGTGGAGCGTGGTCGATGCCGCGGCGATCCGAAGCATCGCCGGCAAGACCACCTCGCAAATCGCGGCGAGCATGCCGAGAGGCCGCGCCTCCAGCCCCGCCGTCGCCGAAGCGCCGAGCAGCGGCAGCACGAGTGCGGTCTCCCCGCCTGGCGCTGCGGCCACGACCCCGGCCACCGCCACGGCCGCGGCCCCCGCAAGCCCTGCGCGCGAGCCGGCGCCGAAATCGGCGGGCGTGCTGGTCCAGCCCGTGACCGGGGCCCCCGGCGACGGGCAGAGATCGCTGACGATTGCGCTCAAGAAGCGTCTCTATGCCGGCGGGGTCAAGCTCGCCAACGGCACCGCCGTCAACGTTTATATGGTTAAAGGCATCGTCAAACTGTCCGACGCGAGCGGCGGCAAGCAGAGCATCCGCATCGACTGGCAAGTGGTCGATCCGACCGGCAAGAAGCTCGGCACGGTCTCCCAGCAGAACACCATCCCGCGCGGTTCGCTCAACGGCCCGTGGGGGGCCATCGCCGATGCCGCCGCGGGCGCCGCCGCCGACGGCATCATCAAGCTCCTCCCCAAGACAAGCTAAAGGCTATCCACAAACTTACCCCGCGGCGCGAGTTTACAGCGCCCGTGACCGCTTGTTAAAAGCCGCATGCGGCAGCCATCAAGCCCGCCCCGGGCTCGACGCCGGCGACGAAGGAGCGATCGATGAAACTGGTTGCAGGCAACAGCAACCGCCCGCTCTCCGAGGCGATCTCGACCTACCTCAAGACCCCGCTCGCCAGGTGCATCGTGCGACGCTTCGCCGACAAGGAGATTTTCGTCGAGGTGCAGGAGAACGTCCGCGGCGAGGACGTATTCGTCATCCAATCGACCTCGGCGCCCGCCAACGACCATCTGATGGAGTTGCTCATCCTCATCGATGCGCTGCGGCGGGCTTCCGCCGGGCGCATCACCGCGGTCGTTCCCTATTTCGGTTATGCCCGTCAGGACCGGAAGCCGGGGCCGCGCACGCCGATTTCAGCCAAGCTCGTCGCCAACATGATCGTCGAGGCCGGCGCCGACCGCGTGCTTACGCTCGATCTGCATGCCGGTCAGATCCAGGGCTTCTTCGACATCCCGACCGACAATCTGTTCGCAGCGCCCGTCATGGTGCAGGACATCAAGAAGCTGTTCCCCAACGACAACATCATGGTGGTGTCGCCCGACGTCGGCGGCGTGGTGCGCGCGCGCGGACTCGCCAAGCGCATCGACGCGCCGCTCGCCATTGTCGACAAGCGGCGCGAGCGTCCCGGCGATTCCGAGGTGATGAACGTGATCGGCGACGTGAAGGGGCACACCTGCATCCTGGTCGACGATATCGTCGATTCCGGCGGCACGCTGGTGAACGCGGCAACCGCGCTCCTCGATCAAGGCGCGGCGCTGGTGACGGGCTACATCACCCACGGCGTGTTGTCGGGGGGCGCGGTGGCACGCATCGTCGGCTCGCAACTCAAGGAACTCGTCATCACCGACTCGATCGAGCCGAGCGAGGCGGTGATGAACGCCCACAATATCCGGGTGCTGCCCATCGCTCCCTTGCTTGGCGAGGCGATCGCGCGCACCGCCGAGGAGCAATCGGTCTCGAGCCTGTTCTATTAGGTGTCCGGCCGCTTCCGCCGATTGCGCCGCTAGTGATGCCCTTCGTATTTGAACGACACCTTGATCTTGACCCGGTAGGCCTCGACCTTGCCGTCGGTGATGACAACGTCTTGGGCGATCACCTCTGCGATGCGCAAATCGCGCAAGGTCTCAGCCGCGCGCTCGACCGCCGCCTTGGCGGCTTCGTTCCAGGATTTCGGGCTGGTGCCGATCAGTTCGATGACTTTGTACACACTCTCCGTCATAACCTTCCTCCTTGAGCCTTCCAGCTCCGCCTCGTGGCGGCCGGGACGCACAATTCCGGCGCGATTGGGCCTCCATCCTAAGCCCAACCTCGGCCTCTGTCCGGCCCGTTCGGCCGCCCACGAGCCGATTGTCAGGGACCTCTCGGAAGGGCTATAAGCTCCTCGATTTCCATGGCGGCGCGCCGCGCCGCAGAACCGAGACATGGCGGGGCCGCTTCGGCCCCTCATCATTTTGAGAGGTTTGGAGGCTGGTGATGGCGGAGGCGATCGAACTCAAGGCGTGGGCGCGAGGCAGCTCGGGCAAGGGCGGCGCGCGCTCGGAGCGGCGCGAGGGGCGCATCCCCGGCATTCTCTACGGCGACAAGCAGGAGCCGGAGACGATCTCGGTCGATTACCGCACAATTTACCAGCAGATTCACACCGGCCATTTCCAGAGCACGATCTACGTGCTCGACATCGAGGGCAAGAAGACGCGGGTGATTCCCCGCGCGGTCCAGGTCGATCCCATCCGCGACTTTCCCATCCATGTCGATTTCCTGCGGCTCGGCAAGGATGCGCTCGTGACCGTCGAAGTTCCGGTGCGCTTCCTCAACGAAGCGGCATCGCCTGGGCTGAAGCGCGGCGGCGTGCTCAACATCGTTCGCCACGAGATCGCCGTGCGCTGTCCGGCCGATGCCATCCCCGATCATTTCGACGTCGATCTGACCGGATTGGAGATCGGCGATTCGATCCACATTTCGGCGCTCAAGCTGCCGGAAGGCGTGCGCCCGACCATCGCCAAGCGCGACTTCACGGTGGCGACGATCGTGGGCCGCACGGCTGAAGAGCCCGCGCCTGGCGCGGCAGCGGCCGCCGCCGAAGCGGTGCCCGGCGCCGAGGGCGTCGAGGGTGCCCCCGCTGCGGAAGCCGGAGCCGAGGACAAGGACAAGGACAAAGACAAGCCGAAGGAGCGCGAGAAGAAGAAGGGCTAGCGCTTGCTTTCGACCCGAAGGATCGCCGGGGACCCCCTCGCCTTCGCGGGTTGAACCAGGATGGCTGTGATGAAGCTCTTTGTCGGCCTCGGCAATCCGGACCAGAAACACGCTTTCAACCGTCACAATGTCGGCTTCATGGCCGTCGATGCCATCGCCGCCGCGCACGGCTTCGCCGACTGGCGCAAGCGCTTCGACGGGTTCGTTGCCGAGGGCAAGCTCGGCCGAGAGCAGGTGCTGCTGCTGAAACCTCAGACGTTCATGAACGAATCGGGCCGCGCCGTCGGCGAAGCCATGCGCTTCTACAAGCTCAAGCCCGGGGACGTGGTCGCCTTCCATGACGAACTCGACCTCGTCCCCGGCAAGATCAGGGTGAAGACCGGCGGCGGGCTTGCCGGGCATAACGGGCTGCGGTCCATGACCTCGCATATCGGCAGCGACTTTACCCGCGTGCGCATCGGCATCGGTCATCCCGGAGAGCGCGATCACGTGAAGCACTACGTGCTGCATAATTTCGCCAAGGCCGACAAGGCATGGCTCGAGCCTCTGCTCGGTGCGATCGCGGCCGAGGCGCCGCTGCTCGCCGAAGGCGCCATCGAAAAGTTCCAGTCGCGGGTGG
>DATEMT010000145.1:0-8978 GCA_035275445.1 Methyloceanibacter sp.
GGCGGCGGCGCCATGGCCATCGCTCCGCCGCATCCAACGCAAGAGAACGCCGAAGAGTTGGTCGGGGTCGATCGGCTTGGCGATATGGTCGTTCATGCCGGCTTCGAGGCAGAGAATGCGGTCGGATTCCATGGCATTTGCAGTCATGGCGATGATCGGCAGCTTTTCGTGGCGGGGATCGGCCCTGATGAGGCGCGTGGCCTCGATCCCGTCCATCACCGGCATCTGCATGTCCATTAGCACGGCGTCGTAGTCGTTGGCCTGGATCATTTTGAGCGCGACGGCGCCGTTCTCGGCGAGATCGACGAAGGCCTCCGCATCCTCGAGTTGGCCGATCGCCACTTCCTGGTTGATCTCGTTGTCCTCGACCAAGAGAATCCGCGTGCCGCGCATGTGGTCGATATCGAAGGACGGCAGGGCCGGGGCGCTCTCGAGCTTGCCGCTGTCGGCGCCGAGAGCAACGACGGCGGTGTCGAATAGAATCGAGGAGGTGACCGGCTTGATAAGAACGTTTTCGAAGCCGATCTCCTCGGCCTGCTTCATGACTTCCTCGCGCCCGTAAGCGGTCACCATCACGAGATGGGGGGCAGGCTTGAGGTCGGCCAAGGCGAGAATCTGTTTGCCGGCTTCGATGCCGTTCATGCCCGGCATCTGCCAATCGATGAACACGATCTCGTAACCTTGGTCCGCCTTGTCGGCCTGGCGGATCATGCCGAGCGCCTCTTCGCCGGACGCGGCTTCGTCGGGGACGAGCGACATTTGGGCAAGCATGGCCGCCAAGACGGCGCGGGCGTGGGGATTGTCATCGACGATGAGCACGCGGCGGCCGCTCAAATCCGATTGGAGCAGGCGCGGACGCGAACTCGCGATGCCCTTGCCGAGCCGGGCGGTGAAGCGGAACGTGCTGCCTTTGCCGGGCGCGCTCGTCACCGAAACCTGGCCGCCCATCAGCTCGGTCAACTGCTTGGCGATCGCGAGCCCGAGGCCGGTGCCGCCATATTTGCGCGTGGTCGAGGCGTCGGCCTGTTCGAAAGCCTGGAACAGCCGCGAGATTTGCTGCTGGCTCATGCCGATGCCGGTGTCGCTGACGGTGAATTCGACGAATTGGCTTTCCGCGTTGTCCTCGAGCACGCGGACCTTGACGACGACTTCGCCGCGATCGGTGAATTTCACCGCGTTGTTGCAGAAATTGATGAGGATCTGGCCGAGCCGAAGCGGGTCGCCGCGGAAATGGGCCGAGACCTCGGGCTCGACCTCGAAGATCAGCTCGAGCCCCTTGGCCGAAGCCTTCTCCGACATCAGATTGCCGACGTTCTCCAGCACTTTGTCGAGGTCGAAATCGATCGCCTCGATCGACAGCTTGCCGGCCTCGATCTTCGAGAAATCGAGAATGTCATTGATGATGCCGAGCAGGTGCTGGCCGGAACTCTTGATCTTGTGCACGTAATCGCGCTGGCGCGGGGTGAGATCGGTCTTGAGCGCGAGATGGGAGAGGCCGATGACGGCGTTCATCGGCGTCCTGATTTCGTGGCTCATATTGGCGAGAAAGGCGCTCTTGGCCTCGCTTGCCTCGAGCGCCGCGGCGGTCGCCTTCTTCAACTCCTCCTGCGCGGCCTGGAAGGCCTGCTCGGCGGCCTTGCGGGCGTCGATGTCGCTCCACGAGCCCACCACTTCGATCGGGCGGCCTTCGTTGTCGCGAATGAGGTGCTGCTCGTCGCTCACCCAGCAATAGGTGCCGTCCTTCTTGCGGAAGCGATACTCGGCGTGGTGCTCTCCCAGCCGGAAGAGCTCCACCTGCTTCGCCTCGATCTCGGGCAGGTCGTCGGGATGGACGTGGCCGCGCCAGAAATCCGCATCCTCCATATATTCGTCGGGGGCGTAGCCGAGTAACGGTCCGATGCTGGCGCTGACGAAGGTCGGCCTGTAGTCGCCGGTCGCGGCGAAGCTGTAGACCACGACCGGGGCGGCGCGGAGCAGGAGATCGAGCCGCTGTCGTGCGCGTTCGCGGGCCTGCTCGGCCTCTTTCCGTTCGGTCACGTCGGTCCACGAGCCCACGATCTCGACGGGATCGCCTTTGGCGTTCCGCACCACGTACTGTTCGTCGTTCACCCAGAAATAGCTGCCGTTGGCGTTGCGGATGCGGTATTCGAGCGCGCGCTTGTCGCTGTCGAACATCTCGTCAACCCAGGCGGCGATGCGCGGGATGTCGTCCGGGTGGACGCGCTCGCGCCAGAGATAGGGATCGTCGAGATATTCGCGCGGGGTGCAGCCGAACAACCGGGAGACGCTTTCGCTGACGAAAGTCGGCTGGTAGTCGCCGGTGGCTTCCCGGCAGTAGATGACCGCGGGCGAGGCGTTGAGCAGGACGCTCAGCCGCGTGCGAGCGGCCTGCTCGGCCCGGTCGGTGAGCTCGCGGCTACGGGCCAGGTCGAGCTCGCCCAGCATTTGGTTGAAGGCGGCCGACAAATGCCCAATCTCGTCCTTGCCCTGGTAGTCGACGCGGTGACTGTAGTCCTTGGTGTTGCGCACGCGGTTGGCCACGTCTTCGAGACGCGCGAGCGGATGCACGATCTGTCGGTGCGTGATGAGGGCGAGCAGCAGGCTCAACGCCGCGAGGCTCCCCATAATGAGAATGCTCCAGTAGAGCCGGCGCGTCAGATCGTCCTTGCGCAGAGTAAGGAGTCCGTTGAGGTCGGGCAGGCCGCCGGCCCAGGCCGAAAGCGCGTCGTCCGCCGCACTTTTCCATAGCGGCTCCAGCGACGCGCGATCGAACGTGTCGGGTTGGGTCAGGCTCTCATCGACGGCGCCGAGATAGGTGGTGACGCTCGACAGCATCACCGCCATCGTGCCCTCGGTGCGTTGCCGCAAGTCGCCGCTGGTGTTGCCGCGATAGGAGGAGGTCAAGCTTCGCGCAAGGTCCTCCGATGTCGATCGGGCAATCGCCGCGCGGGTCAAGAGGCGCGCCTTCTCTTCCGGCGTCGCCGCCGGAACAGACGCGTTTGCCAGGCTCCACACCTGGCCAAGCTGGCTGAACAGCTTGGGCATCTGCCGCACCAGGATGTCTTGCAGGTAGTAGCTGTCGAGCTCGGGATCGAGCGCGAGATTGGAATCGTCGCCGATACGCGAGATCAATTCCTGGGTCTTGGCCAGCGTCTCGGCGACGAGACGCCGCTCGGCATCGCCCTCGACTTTGTCCGACCAGATTCTTTGCAGCATCCGCGCCAGCGATTCTTCGAGCGCCGTAGTGCGCAGGAGGTCCTGCGACGCTTTGGGATCGGGGCGGGCATTGGCTGCGGCTTCGAGAAATTTTGCGGGCGGGGAATGGTGGCGCGGATCGGGCAGCAGCGCCGAATAGACCTCGTGGAATTGCTGAATATGCCGGGCGCCATCGAGTTCCTTGTTGGTGAAATCGATGGCGATTTGCTTTTCGGCGATGGAGATATACATCGCCACGGCAATCGCGACGACGAACGCGGCGCAAAGCAGGAAGAGCTTTCTTCTCGTGCTGATGTCTCTCAGCATGTCGGGGCCGAACCCGCCGTCAGCACGCCATGGCAATCGGCGCCACAATCGCTTCTTTCGGCATGAAAGCGGAAACGCGCGGTGGTCGCGTCGTCCTCTCGCTCCATGAAGCCCTGCATACGCCTACCCTCACGCACCCCGAGCGCGTTCTCCAGTGCCCGAATTTTAGACGGGTGTTGGCAGGAGGCATAGGCGCTATTCCGCCGGAGCGGGCAAGAGATTTCCCTGAAAACCAAGCTCATCTCCTTGCCGCTTCGCTCGCGATGCGAGGCTGACCTTGCGCGGCGCAAGATAATCCGGACGCGGGCCGAAAGCCCCCGCCGGCATCTGGCAATATTCTTGGGAAATAATGTGACACTGTTGCCGGGCGGCTCTACCGGAGGCGCACGGATAGGCATACCGTGTACGAAGCTTCGATTCGGATATTGCAGTGCAATATTGCAGTTGCGAGATAGACCGATTTAGGCTAAAAAGGCCCGTTGTTAGAAGTCGGTAGTGTCGAGAATCAGCCGTAGCCGGGCGTTTCAAAGCTTACCAATCAGCGATTTAATTCGCGTTGCAACATGGAGGAATGCGTCAAAGGGCGAGTCCGGTCCTAAAGGCAGGGGCCGGAAGTAAGCGGTGCTTACCGATCAACTCCAATAGGAGGCCCTATCGATGCTCAAGACCCTCACCGCAGCCGCGGCCATCACCGCCAAGCGGCAGCCGCCAACGGCGCCACCTCAGCACACGAAACACGCGATCGAGGGGAGGGCCTAGCCATGGTCCAAATCCCCACCATTCTCGTGGTCATCGCCTGCAAAACCGTGCTCGCCGGCCCGCCCGACCAGAATGCCGCCTTCACCCACTACGAGAATCGCCAATGGGCGACCGAACACTCGATGATGGTGTGCCGGCGGCACGAGATCCAGCTTTTCGATCCCGCCGAAGCCATGCAGCTCGGCCCCGATCACGATCCCGTTCCGGCGCTCAACGCCAATTTCGCGCTCGCTTCGCAATGCGCCCGCGCGGGAATCCGCCTTGCCGTCGATTGGGACCAGACCCATCGCAATACGCCCTGGCGGGTCTGGCGCATCGGCTGCCCGACGCCCATCGTGGATATGAGGACAGGGACGGTCATTGGTTATAAGCTGCCGGAGTGCGGCCACAGAGATACCGTCATCTGCGAAACGGATTCTGTGATCTAGCCGCCAGAGTCCGTCTAGGGTGGGGTGTGTGACATGCCTGTTTCGCCAAGGATTGGCGCAGGCCTTGCGCTTGCCGGCGTGCTGATGGGTCTCGCCGCGCTCCAAGCCTATTCGCGCAAGCTCGAGCCCGTCGTCCAGTCCTATGGCACGACCTACTATAATGGCGAGGGTCCGGCCTTCGCGCCGGTGGCGTGCAAGCCGGAGAGCGAAATCCTCGCCGCGATCACCCAGGTTCACGCCAAATACGATCAGTTCGAGGCGGCCAGTCTTGAGTCCTTCGAGAAGCGCGCCACCGAGCTCAAGGGGTTCCCGCCGCTCAACATTCAGAAGCTCTACGTCATCACCGAGGACGACCAGCTCAGGGACGGCCAGATGGTCCTCTTCATCGGCCTGAAAGATGGGTGCGTGAAGACGGTGTTCGGCCTCTCGGCCAAAATCTATCGCGAGATCCTGAGCGCGCCCACGGGCGCCTAAGGTGCGGCGCAAACCGATACGCCAAGTCGCGCGCCCGACCCGCCGGTTTGGATTACAATGGCGGCAGCGATGACAGTCTCGGTCCCGTCAGACGAGGGCGTTCCGGCGCTGCCGAAGGGTCAGCTCCTTTACGCCGTCGGCGATATTCACGGGCGGCTCGACTTGCTGCGCGACCTGCTTCAATTGATTGCGGACGATGCCCATACGCGCTCGCAGGCGACGCGGCGCGCCCTTGTCTTTCTCGGCGACTATGTCGATCGCGGGCCGGACAGCAGCGGCGTGATCGCGAGGCTCATCGCCGGCGCGGTCCCGGGCTTCGACACGTATTTTCTCAAGGGCAATCACGAGGCCATTCTGCTCAATTTCCTCGGCGATCCGCTTCACCTCGACCATTGGCTCATGAATGGCGGCCAGGCGACGCTGGAGTCCTACGGCGTCGATACGAGGGGGCTGGCGGAGGCGGGCGCAAGCAAGGAGGCGTGGCGCGAGACCTTCGCCGCGGCGCTGCCCGAGACCCATCTGCGCTTTTTCAGGACTTTGCGGCTGAGCGTGACGATCGGCGATTATCTCTTCGTCCACGCCGGCGTCCGGCCGGGCGTGCCGCTCGCGGCGCAGTCCGAAGACGACTTGGTGTGGATCAGGCGCCCGTTCCTCGATCACGCCGGACCCTTCGGCAAGTTCGTGGTGCACGGCCACACTCCGGGTCTGCTCCCGGTCATCAGGCCGAACCGCATCGGGATCGATACCGGGGCGGTGTTCAGCGACCGGCTCACGGCGCTCAGGCTCGAAGACCGCGCACGGGCCTTTCTTCACACTTAAAGCGGATTTGAGCCCGGCTTAGGAGTCGGGGCGTTCGGCCGTCAGTCCGCGCAACCGGGCGCCGAGGCTCGTGCCGCCCCCTTTTCGGGCGCGCCGCGCCTCGCGCCGCGCGACGAATTTTCGCGCAAAGCTCTTCGGCTCCTCGCGCGCCTCCTCGACGTCCTCCTCGACCTCGTCCTCGGCGGGAGCATGATCGGGGCCCGCCATCGCGGCCGCGACGGAATCGACCCCGTTTCCGGCATCGTCGGCTTCGGCCGCGGCGCCATTTCCGTGCTCCGCGTGCAGGTCTTGTTGGGGCAGCGGCGACTCTTCTTGCGGCGGCTCGACGACCCTCCGTTCGACGAAGACCTCCTCGACGACGGCAACCTGAGGAGCCGCCAAGCCTTGCGCGCGTGCCACGGCAAGAATCTGCGCGCCGAGCCGGCTGAGTTCGCGGCGAAGCAGACCGTTCTCCTCCGCGCTCGTGCGGGCGCGCTGGAGTTCCTCCTGCGCCTTCGACAATTCGGCGCTGAGGCGTTGGCTCTCGGCAAGCGTGCGTGCGTCGGGCTTGCCCAAGCCCCGAAGCGAACCGCCGCCGCCGCTCTCGAGCGCCGCCCGCAGGCGATCGATATCGGAGCGCTGATTGTGGAGGGTCGTGCGCGCCGTCTTGAGCGCGTCGGACTGGGAGGCAATCGTCGTGCGGAGCTCGGCATTGACCGATTCGAGCTCGGCGAGGGCCTTCTTCGCGGCTTTGAGCCGGCTGTCGAGATCGGGAAGGCGCCGCTTGATGGTCTGCTGCAACACGCGGTTCGCGTTCTCGTTTTCCTGAAGCTTCGCCCGCGACGAGGTGAGGTCGGCGCCAAGGGCGGTGAGTTCGGCGCGGCGCTTATTGGCCTCGATCAGCTCGCGCGCGGCCTTCTCCCTGGCTTTGTCGAGCGCAACCTCGACCTTGCGCAGCTCGATGGCGAACTCGGCGCGGAGTTGATCCTTGTCGGCCTGAATGTCGTTCAGCGTCATCGGCATGGTCGCCTCGAGCCGGCGCGTGGTGAGCTTCACGGCCCGGTTCCACAGCGGCGAGGCGAGGGCGAGCGCGAGCAGGCATCCCACGAGGAAGCCAAGCGCCCCAAATAGCAATGCGTCGATCATTGCAACCAGCGCTCCTTGGCCCGGCGCGCGAAGCCCACGTCACCGAGCCGAATCCCAATCGGCAGGATTGCGCGGAAAATTGGCGCCAATTCGGCGCGAACCGTAGAAAAGGGCCTCCGCCAGGCTTCCTTACCGCTAAACTAGAACGGATTCCAGGTGGGCTCACGCGTATATTTCAAATACCCGATATTGGCCCCCAGCCTCAAGCCGACACCTGAGCGGATCGGCGCGAGCGTGATGTGGTCGCGCTTGAGGAAAGTGACGCCGACTCCGCCGATAAGATAGGCCGAACCGTCGACGCCGGGATAAGTCGTGAAGATCTCTCCGGGGCTTTTCAGGTCATAAACCAGCACCATGGTCTTGGAGCCCTCGGCCCCGAAATCGTAGCCGAGGGAGGGGCCTTGCCAAAAGACCTTCTGGTTGCCCGCGTCCTTGGTGTAGAGCGTGCCCTCGCCATAGCGCACGCCTGCAACGATGGCGCCGCCAGCCTCCTCGCCGAGGATGTAGCCGTTGGGACGGCCGGCACGCTGGAAGGCGTATTCGACGGCTTGGGCAAATTCCATCGACACGCGGCCGAAGAAGCGATGGCCCGCGCCCTTGATTTCGTCGGGGGAGAACGTGCCGCCCTGTTCGGACGCGCCGTTCACAGGGGCATTGCCGCCGTTCTGCGGTTCGTAACGGGTGCCCGGACCGCCGGCGTCATAGCCCGGCTGGCCTGACAGGGGGCGCGGCGTAATCACCATCGGACCGTCGGCCTGCGCCAAGCGAATGCGGCCTTCGGTCGCGCCTCGATCTTGAGCCGCCGCCGGAACGAGCATGGACAAAAGTGCAAAGGACGCGGCGCAGACGAAAACTCTGACACTCATGGCTCTCCCCCGGGGTCGTGGCGCGGGGCCCTCGCGCGTTCAGCGCGATCCCGCGACCCGTGCCTGAGGCTTTATCAAAGCGCGGCTTGGTTGCCGGGCGGTTAAGAGACGCCAAACGCCAGTGTTCAGGCCACGGTTTTGCCCCAAGCGATGAAGCTCGGGTTGCGCAAGCCTTGTCCGGTCTTGCCATAGCGGAGCGGCTCGCCATCGGCGCCGACGACATATCCGCCCGCCGCCTCGAGCACGGCCTGGCCGGCCGCGGTGTCCCATTCCATGGTCGGGCCGAAGCGCGGATAGACGTCGGCCTCGCCGCGCGCGATCGAGAGAAACTTCACCGCCGAGCCGAGGCCGGTGCGCTCGGCGATCTTGAGCTTGGCGAGGAACGTCTCGGTCTCCGGATCGAGGTGGGAGTGGCTGACGACCGCGGTGAGACCGCTTGCAGGGACCGGCCGGACCCGGAGCAGCTCCGGGGCGAGCCCGTCGAAATCCGCTCCCGCCTCGTCGGGCGAAAGCTCGGCCTCGATCGCCTTGCCTCTTTCGACGGTGAGCGCGAGGAGCGCGCGCGCAGGCGCATAAACCAGGCCGAATGCAGGGCGCCCGTCCTCGATCAAGGCAATATTGACGGTGAAATCGCTGCGCTTGTTGATGAACTCTTTGGTGCCGTCGAGCGGATCGACCAAGAAGAAGCGTCGCGGAAGGGCGCGCAGATCACCGCACCCTTCCTCCGATATGACCGTCACCTCGGGGGCAAGACGCGCAAGCGCCGCGAGCACGACCGCCTCTGAGTCGCGGTCGGCGCGGGTGACGGGGGAAGAATCGGGCTTGATCTCGACCTCGGTCTCCCCGTGATAATGCCGCATGATGGCCGCGCCGGCGCGCGCGGCGGCATCGGTCAGGAGCGATGCGGCGCGGCCGAAATCGAAGCCGCCGGAGCCGGTTTCCTTCGCCCATGCTGTTGTCTCTCGCGGGGGTGACAAGGCAAAAT